>CANEUK010000136.1 GCA_947441695.1 Rickettsiales bacterium | reverse complement strand
CGCTAGCCAAACAACCATCAAATCCACGGGTCGTCAGGTGCAAATTTCGTTTGGTTATAAATTTCCCAATAATGTTACTATTGATTTTTCTCGTTCAAGCTTAAGAGAAGAAGGTCGTAAAGCGGCTTTGGTAGGATTTCTTATGGGTTATGTCTACAAATTTTAAATCAACTAATTTTTGCTAAAAACCATCGCATAATTCACGTCTAAATTTTTGGTTTCGCTCCAAACATCATTTAAAATATCGTAGCTAAAACCTGTTGAACATTGTAGTTCCAAGCCATTTTGAGAGACTTCAAAACTGATTTCCGATGGTTTTAGAAATTTTTTCCAATCATGAGTTCCTTTTGGCAGCCAGCGCAAAATAAATTCCACGGCAATTTTTGCCAAAGCAAAAGATTTTATAGTGCGATTAATTGTTGCTACAAAAAGTAATCCACCTGGTTTTACCAGTTTTGAGCAGCTAATCACAAAATTTTTTACATCTGCCACATGTTCAATAACTTCTAGGGCAAGAACCACGTCAAATTTTTCATTATTTTGAGCCAGTTCTTCGGCGGTTGAAACTAAGTAATTAATTTTTAGTTGAGACTTTTGAGCATGAATTTTTGCTACTTCAATATTTTTTGTTGAAGCGTCAATTGCCGTAACTTCGGCACCAAAATTTGCGAATGGTTCAGAAATTAATCCTCCGCCACAACCAACATCAAGAATTTTTAGTGCTAAATTTTTTTCATCTAAACCAAAATGTTTAGAAATTGTTTTTTTAATAAAATTAATTCGAATTGGATTGAATTTGTGTAAAGGCTTGAATTTGCCAGTTGGGCTCCACCATTCATCAGAAATTTTAGAGAATTTTTCTATTTCTTTTGGATCGATTGTTGAGTTCATTTTTTGTTACTTTTTAATTTCTAATTTAAATTTTTTCTCGTATGTCTCAATTGACTACGAGCTGTAGTTTTTCGCAAGGCTAATTTTGTTAAAAAAACACTTAAAATATACCAAAAACAAATCTTAAAAGGCATGAAATTTACTAAAAAAATTTTACTTATCTTGTTTCTAATTTTTTATTCATTTTCTTGCTCTTATCGCCCAATTTTTGATCAAAATGAAAAATACTTAAACGCGGGCGAAAAAAAGGCGCAAAACGATTTTGAGATTTGCAAAAAATCAGCCGAAAAATATTTGAACCAATACAAAGCCGAGCGCGCCGCCAAAGAAGCAGGAAGAAAAGCAGTTATTGGCGGAATTATTGGCGCGACGACTAGTTTGATTTTTGGCAAAGGAATCAAATCAACCTTAATTGGAACTTTAATTGGCGTTGGCGCTGGAGCATCAATTGGTGCTATTGGCGTGATTGGTGAAGATAAAATTAAACCAGACGAAATGAAACAGCGTTATGTTTCTAATTGTCTGGCGCAAAAAGGTTATTCGATTATGGGCTGGAAATAATTAAATTTTATTCAAGTAGAATTTATGCCAAATAAACCATCTTTGGTTCAAATTTTCAGTTGAATTTGAGTTTGTTTTGAATTGCTACGCACAAACTAAATTACTTGCAAATTTTTGATTAATTTGTGCAAGTTTTGCTTTGTGTCGCGCATTCGCAATAGATTTTTGGTTTTAAGAAAAATCTATTGCGAATGCGCAAAGCGAACTTTAATTTCAACTTAAAATTTCGTCTTTAAATCTACCAAAAACTACTCAAAATTTTCTAAATAAACTTCCCAAAACAATGTCATCTTTAGTTGCATTTTCTTATTTGGTTTCTGCGGTTCTTTTTATTTTATCGCTTTACGGATTATCTTCGCCAAAAACTTCGCGAATTGGCAATTATCTAGGAATGATTGGAATGGCTTTGGCAATTTTAACCACGCTTTGTTTGCCGCAGGTTAAAAATATTTTTCCAATAATTTTTGCGCTGGCAATTGGCGGCGGCATTGGTTTTGTGGTGGCAAAAAAAGTTAAAATGACCGCCATGCCGCAACTTGTTGCTGGTTTTCACTCTTTGGTTGGACTTGCGGCAGTTTTGATTGCGGCAAGTGCTTTGTGGCTTCCTGGTTCGTTTAAAATTATCGAAGATAATCACATAAAATTTGCCAGCCTAATTGAAATGGCAATTGGCGTGGTTATTGGTGCTATTACTTTTACTGGCTCAATTGTGGCGTTCTTGAAGCTTAGTGGAAAAATGAAATCAAACTTTTCTTTTTTTAAAAATCCCAAAAAAGCGGCAAAATATGTCTTTGGTGCGCTTTTTGGCGTTTTGCTGATTTTTATAATTTTTGGCGGCTCAAAATTTTTATTCATTGTTCTTGCCCTACTTTCTTTTTTTATTGGCTTTGTTTTGATTGCGCCAGTTGGCGGCGCCGATATGCCGGTTGTGGTTTCAATGCTAAATTCTTATTCGGGTTGGGCGGCAAGCGGAATTGGATTTACACTAAATAACCCACTTTTAATCATTGCTGGCGCGCTAATTGGAGCAAGTGGCGCAATTTTAAGCTATATCATGTGCAAAGCGATGAATCGCTCAATTATCAACGTAATTTTTAGCGGATTTAGCCAACAAAAACAAAGCGATTCAACCCAACAAAAAGAGCAAAAACCCATTAAACAAGGCAGCGCCGAAGACGCCGCTTACATCATGAAAAATTCATCTTCGGTTGTGATAGTTCCCGGCTACGGAATGGCGGTTGCTGGCGCGCAACACGCAGTTGCCGAACTTACTAAGTTGCTTGAAGAAGCTGAAATTTCGGTAAAATTTGCCATTCATCCAGTTGCCGGAAGAATGCCCGGACACATGAATGTGTTGCTTGCCGAAGCTAATATTGACTACGAAAAAGTTTTTGAACTCGAAGAAATTAACGGAGAATTTAAATCAACCGACGTAGCTTTTGTAATTGGCGCCAACGATGTAACAAATCCAGCCGCCAAAACCGACAAAACCAGCCCAATTTATGGAATGCCAATTTTAGAGGTAGCTGGCGCAAAAACTGTTTTCTTTATCAAGCGTTCAATGGCTTCGGGCTATGCGGGCGTTGAAAATGAATTATTTTTTAACGACAATACCATGATGATTTTTGGCGACGCCAAAAAAGTTGTGGAAGAAATTGTGAAAAATTTGCACTCTTAAATTTTTCTTAAAAAATAAAAATCTGTTGCAGATGCTTGCAAAACAAAGCGCAACTCACTCAAAAAGAAATTAAATTTTGCGACTATTCACATGGAGCGCATCAATTCAAAATTACCCAAATTTGACGTCTAGTCAAATCTGATTCAATCATTAGTTAAAAGCGGAGCGCCATGAAAACTAACGCCAATTCAATAAAAGTAGGAAATGTCATCGAATACCAAAATCAACTTTGGAGCGTTGTTAAGCGCGATCACGTAAAACCCGGAAAAGGTGGCGCCTATATTCAAGTTGAAATGAAAAATCTTGTAACAGGCAACAAAACCAACACACGCTACAATTCAAACGAAGATGTAGATGTGGCTTATGTTGAGCAAAAAAATTACCAATTTCAGTATTTTAGCCAAGACGATTTGGTGGCAATGGACATGGAAAATTTTGAAACCTTTGAACTAAGTAAAAACTTGGTTGGTCAGGCTTTACCATTCTTACAAGAAGGCATGAATATTCGGGTTGAATATTGCAACGATAACCCAATTTCAATTTCAATTCCCGAGCAAGTTAATTGCATTATTGCCCAAGCTGATCCGGTGGTTAAAGGACAAACCGCCGCTTCGTCTTACAAACCAGCAATTTTAGAAAATGGCGTTCGCGTTTTAGTTCCACCATTTATCGAAAGCGGAGAAGAAATCATCATCAGAACCCAAGATTGTACCTATGTTAGCCGCGCCAAACCACACAGTTCAAACTAAAATTAAGTTCGTCAAAATGAGCGGAGTTGGTAACGACTTCGTAATTTTTGACGCGCGCCAATTTTCTGAATTTTCGTTAAATATTGCCCAAATTCAAAAAATTGCCAACCGCAAAATCATTGGCTGCGACCAGTTAATTGTAATAAAAAATCCCCTACCACAAAAAAAGGGAAATGCCGCCAATATTGATTTGGTTGATGCTGACAAAACTCAAAACCCAGATTTTTTGCCAGATTGTCTGATAGAAATTTACAATCCAGATGGTTCAAAATCTGGAGCTTGTGGCAACGCCACACGCTGCGTTGCGGCAATTTTATTTTCTGAAAACAGCAATAAATCTGAAATAAATATCAAAACCGCCGCCAGAGTTTTAAAATGCTGG
>CANEUK010000135.1 GCA_947441695.1 Rickettsiales bacterium | reverse complement strand
TAAACCCGATGGAAGTAGTAATTATTTAGTCTCAGAAAGACCTCCTTTAACACCAAACGCCAAAAATTCTTCCCAAAGTAATCAAGGGAATGGTTTATGAGGGTAGGGGAAATAGTTTTTGAAGGAGTTAATTTATCAAATAAAGTTAAAGATTTTAACCCCGTTTTCGCGAGGTTTTTTTTGTAGATTGGGTTGGTGTTTTATAGTTTTTGGAAAGAGTTTTTTTTAAAAAACAAACTCTTCGCCAAACGAATTTTTCAAAACTTTTTTGCTAACTTCTTCAACTTCGCAAGCCCTTAATTTTTCAAGTTTAAAGGGGCCAAAAGAAACTCTTATTAAGCGGTTCACTTTAAGCCCTAAATGTTCCATTACTTTTCTGATTTCGCGATTTTTGCCTTCTTCTATCGAAATTTTTAACCAACTGTTCGAATCTTTTTCAACATCAACTTCTACTTTAATTGAGCCATAGCGCACGCCGTCAATGGTTATGCCGCGTTCTAATTTTTTTAGCCTTTCGTGATTTAAATTGCCAAAAACGCGAACGCGATATTTGCGAACCCATTTATTTTTGGGCAATTCCATATAGCGCGCCAAAGCACCGCTGGTGGTCAGCAAAAGCAATCCTTCGGTGTTGTAGTCAAGCCTTCCAACCGTGATGGTGCGAGGCATATTTTTTGGCAAAAGTTCAAAAATTGTCTTGCGATTATTGGGGTCTTTGCTGGTGGTTAAAACTCCTTCTGGTTTGTGAAAAAGCCACAAGCGAATTGGTTGTTTGGCGTTAATTAGTTTGTCATCAATTTTTACTGAATGATCGGTAATAAAAATTGCGGGGCTGGTGATGGTTTGGCCATTTACTTTGACGCGTTCTTGGGTGATTAGAACTTCGGCTTCGCGGCGCGAGCAATGTCCGGATTGAGCAATTAGTTTGGCAATTCTGATGCCTTTTTCTTCAGATTTTTTTTCAGTCATTTTTTTAAATTATTTTGAATTTTTATAGTTTAGAGCCGCATCTACAAAGCTGGTAAATATTTTTTTGTCTGCTGCGCAAACTTCAAATTCTGGATGCCATTGAACGCCCAAACAAAAAGGATGATCGTTTTTTTCTATTGCTTCAATTATTCCGTCAGAGGCGCGAGCCGCAATTTTTAAGCCATTTCCAGCGTTTTTTGCAGCTTGATGATGAGAAGAATTGGTTTTGATTTTTTCTTCGCCAATCAATGAAAAAAGTTTAGAATCTTTTTCAATTTTAACTTCGTGATAAGCAACTTTATAATCGCTAAATCCTTCAATTGAGCTTTGTTCGTGGTTAATAAAAACTTTTTCGTCGGGAATATGTTGAATAACTTTGCCGCCGTGAAGCACGTTAATTAGTTGCATGCCGTTGCAAATTCCTAAAAACGGAATATTGGTTTTAATGGCTTTAAGACCTAATTCATGTTCAAAATTTTCGCGCACATCGTTTAGTTTAACCGTTTCGTGAACTTGGTTTTCACCATAGCGGCTTGGGTGAATGTCAAAATAGCCTCCAACCACCATCAATCCATCAAGCGAATTTAGATAAAAATCAATCAAATCGTAATCGTAAGTTAAAATAATCGCCGCGCCTTTGGCTTGGTTTATCATTTCAACATAATTGGCGCGCAACGCGTAGTAATTGCGGGTGGAATAGCCATTTTGGCAACCTTCTTTGTAGTCGGGAACTATTCCAATTAAAGGACGAGATTTTTGATTTAACATTTTAGTTTTCTAAAGATGATGCAAGAGCGGCGAGCCTTGCGATTATTGAATAAACAGCAACAACTTCATTTTTATTGCCGCCAAGATTTAGTTGATTTTCAGATAAATTTTCTAAGTCAAAAAAACTTGCGCCAGCGGCGTTTAGGCTAATTTTTCTATCGCGATTTTCGTTGGCTCGAAACAGATTTGCCGCTACTTGGGCGTTTATTAGATAAATCATTGGTTCGGCAATTTTTCCATCAATTGAATCGAAAGTTGCGATTCCTTCTTGAATTATCACGCAAGTATTTTGAACCGCGCCTTTAATTACCGCCATTTTATTGCGTTCTTTCTTGTTAATTTGCAAAACTTCTTCGCCAGAAGAAACTGGCCAAACCGCAATTCCGTAGGTTCCGCTTTCGGCTTTGATATAACAATAAGGTTCATCTGAAATATTATGTTCTCGATATTTTTGGCGTAGTTTTTGCAACAGATTTTCAACCGAATTAGCAAGTTGTTCTAGGCTTTGCGGGTTTTTGAAATTAACATTTTCTACAGAATCGTGCATCGAAGAAATAAGCCACGCGTCAATTTCTAAAATCTGCGCCAATTCAAGTGCCAGTTGATTGTAAATTGTAAAATGTTGAGATTTTTTACGGCGATACCAACCAAAATTAGTTGATGGCGCAATTGGTGTTTTGGTGTTTTGCAAAATTTGTGGAACGCCTTCGGTTAGGTCGTTATTTAAAATAATTAAATCTGGTTCAAAACCATCGATTGTTGAGATTTTTTCGCCATTTTTTACCAAAGGATTTAGTTCAATTGAGCCTTTATTTTCTAGGTCAATTGAAGTTTTTTGGGTGATTTCTGTAATTAGGCTGCCAATTTTTACTTCGCGCTTTTGAGCTAAAATTTCTTGCAAATTATGCACATTTTCAAGGTAGCGAAAATTTCGCGTGTGATTTTCGGGAATTATTAAAATTTTTTTGGCGTCTGAAAAATTTTTTACCAAAAAATCATTGGCAATAATTTGAGCGCGCTCTTTAGAAATTTTGCTTAAATTATTAAAACCAGCAGGAAAACAATTTGTGTCAACTGGCGCAATTTTTATTTGATTGTGGCGCAAATCAACCGAGTTGTAAAAAAGCGGTGGGTTTTTTTGGAATTTTTGCGAGAAAAAATCGTCAATTTTTTGCGAATTGGCGTTAATTTTTTGGGCAAGAATTTCAATAATTTTGGTCATTATTTTAGTTGGTAAAATTTGCCGAGTAAGATTTGGGCTTAATTGATGAAGTTTTTGGTTCTTCAATTTCAAAATCAAAATTGCGTGATTTGGCAAATTCAACCGCACTTTCTTGGCTAGAAAACTCAAAATTAAATTGCGACAAAGTATTATCTACCGAAACCCAGCCCATCAATGGATTTATCGAACGAGAATTAGTTTCTTCAATTGGTTTTACCAACCATTTTTTAGCATTTTTTTTACCCGATTGCATCGCAGATTTTGCTTGGCGAAAAATTTTTACTTTCATGAATAATTTTTGTTTTTTTTAAAACCCAACGGCAACGCCTTCTCGTCTTGGATCGGCGCCGCCTTGTAGTTTGTTGTTATTAAGCGAAATGGCGTGAACGCCGCTGACAATTTCAATGATTTTTGTTTGGTGTCCAAGCTTTTTTAAGCCTTTTTCAAGTTCAGTAATTTTTTGATTTTTTTCTAATTCAATCACGTTGTTGATTGCCACAAAAGTTGGCGCCGAAATTGACTGCTGAATATCAAGCCCAAAATCTAAATGATTAACAATTGTTTTGGCTACGAATTGAATAATTCTAGGGCCGCCCGGAGATCCTAAAACCATCAACAATTTGCCTTTTTGGTCAAATACTAAAGTTGGTGCCATTGAACTGCGCGGCTGTTTGAAAGGTTCTAGGGCGTTGGCAACTTTTTTGCCATCTTTAATTGGTTCAAATGAAAAATCGGTTAATTGGTTATTTAACAAAAATCCGTCAACCGAAATTGCCGAACCAAAAAAATATTCAATTGAACTAGTTAATGCTACCGAATTTCCGTTTTTATCAACCACCGACAAATGAGTGGTTGAAGGCAATTCAACGGCTTTGTTATTCACCACCAAATTATTATCATTGGCAATAAATTTGCCCGCCTCAACTTTTTTGCTGGCGCGGTTTTTATCAATCAAATCAGCGCGCGATTTGAGATAATTTTTATCCAAAAGTTTGTCGATAGAAATATTTGCAACATCTCCTAAATATTGGTTGCGATCGGCATAAGCCAAACGAGTGGCTTCGGTGATTAAATGAACACTTTCGAGCGAATTTGGTTTTAGTTTTGCCAAATCAAAATTTTCTAAAATTCCTAAAATTTGTAAAAGGGTGACACCTCCGGCTGGCAATGGCATTGTGCAAACTTTATATTGGCGATAATCAGAACAAAGCAACTCGCCTTTTTTAGATTTATAGTTTTTTAAGTCAGACAAAGACAAATATCCGGGATTGATTTTTGAGTTTTGCACCGCGCTTGCAATATTTTGG
>CANEUK010000134.1 GCA_947441695.1 Rickettsiales bacterium | reverse complement strand
ATGAAGTCGGGTGCTGCTTCGTAAAGCATTAATAATTTATCTTGAAAAGCGGAAAGCTTGAAAAAATAACTTTCTTCTTTGTGCCAAGTAACTTCCGCACCAGTTGGGGCTTTGCCATTTATTAATTCATCTTCGGCGTAAAAAGCTTCGTCGCGCACTGCGTACCAGCCTTCATAAGTGCCTTTGTAAATCGCGCCATTGGCTTCCAAAATTTCCCAAAATTTTTGCGCACCTTTTTTATGACGTTCTTCGGTGGTGCGAATAAAATCGTCATTTGACAAATTCAATAATTTCGCCAATTCGCGAAATTTTTGCGAAACTTCATCACAAAATTGTTGTGGATTTTTATCACGCGCCAAAGCTGATTTTTCAACTTTTTGCCCGTGTTCGTCAGTTCCGGTTAAAAAATAAACTTCAAAATTATTTAATCTTTTAAAACGCGCCACCACATCGCAAGCAATTGAAGTGTAAGCGTGACCAATATGCGGCACGTCGTTTACATAATAAATTGGCGAAGTTACGTAAAAATTTTCTTTGTTCTTTGCGACCATGATTGATTTTTAATTTGAGGATTGGACTATGAACAGCCTATTTTGCAGCCATTCTCATTTGCAGCCATCAACATTTCAACAAAGAAATTTCGTCATGTTAAAAGACATTCACATTCAAAATTATCGCGGGATAAAAGATTTAAAAATTAAAGATTTTAAGCGAATTAATTTGCTGGTTGGCGATAATAATTCTGGGAAAACTAGCGTGCTGGAGGCGGCGACAATTCTTTATCCAGATTTGGCTACTTTTTTTCAGATTATTATTATACGCGAGCTTGGATTTATATCAAAAAACAAAGATAACAGTGTAGATCTTACGATAAATCTACCCTCTCTTAATAGACAATTTTACAACGGAAGTTACGCTAACCCTTTCAAAATAGATTCTAACTTATCGCAATCTGGAGCAAAAAAATCTGACAAAAAATTATCTTTGGAAGCTTCTTTAAGTAAAAATTATATAAAGTTTGACCAAATAATTAACACGCAAGATCAGCGCATTTCAGAAATTAATAGTTTTATTGCCAAATATTCACTCGGAGACAAATCTCAAGAATTAGGTCTTTCAACTAACGGAACTGGAAAAACCATTGGCGAAAGCTTTGGCGTAAGACATATTTTTATTTCTGACTCCACGCCAAAAGTTGCGCAAATTTTTAATGAGTTTGAGCGAGTAGCCAGAGCCAGCAGAGAAAGTGAATTTGTTGAAATGTTAAAAATATTTGAGCCAAAGCTTTGCAATATCAAGCAAGCGGGCGCTGATTTGATTTTTGAAAAAACCGATAAATCAACTATTTCGGCTTCTTACATGGGAAGTGGTTTTTTAAAATTTTTATCAATTTTTCTACAAATAGATAATCTGCAAAACGAAACAGCAATTGTTTCAATTGACGAAATTGGCAACGGACTTCACCCCAGCAAACAAGAGAGTTTTTGGCAAGTGATGTTTGAGTTTTTGAAGAAAAATAAAAATCTGCAAATTTTTGCCACAACCCATTCAGATGAATCGGTTGCTGCACTAAGCAAAGTTTTTGAAGAAACCGGCAAGAAAGATTTGAAAGGCGAAGATGAGATTCGACTTTTTAAAATTAGAAAAACCAGCAAAGAAGAAATTTTGGTTGGCGATTACAATGCTGAAGAAATTGAAGCCAAAGTTGAATCTGGCTTGGAGGTTAGATAATGAAAAACGAACAAAATATTTTTGAAAAAGAAATAGGAATAATTGTTGAAGGTGAAAGCGATAAAAAATTCATTTTTGAAATTTGTAAAAAAGTAGGGCTGGACGAGACAAAATTTCAGATAGAAAAAATTTCTACTCGCGGAGGAAAAACAGATTTTTTTGGAAAAGAGCATGAGTTCACGATTAAAAATATTAAAAATTTAATCGATAAAACTTCAGAAAATCCCAAAAAAATTTTATTAATTTGCGATGCTGATTTTAAAGAAAATAAAAAATCCTACGACGGATTTCAGAAAACTAAAAACACTCTAAATCCTGTTATTTCTAAGTTAAAAAAAGAATTCAAAAACAGAAAGATTGATTTTTTTATTCTACCAAACAATAAAAATGACGGCAATTTAGACTCGCTTTTTTTGCAATGCGCTACTAAAAGAATCACCGAAAAATCTAGTTGTGTTGATAGTTATTTAAAGTGTTTGGAAAAAAATTTTTTAGAAAATCTTTCAATCAATAAAAAAGATAAATTGTATTCACAGCTTTTGATTTCAGCGATTGGAATTAAAGAAAATTTTAAGAATGTTGGCGATGTTGCGGATGAAAAAGACGGATATTGGAACTTTAATTGCGAATCTTTAGAACCCCTCAAAAAATTCCTCCTCGATTTTGCAAACCTAAATTTAAACCAATCAAAAACCTGATTTAATAAAAAACAAAACCTATTGCGGATGCGCGAATTTATTTCGCGCGCAGCAATTCAACCTCAACCTAAATTCAAACAAAGTTTGAATTTAAATTATCATAAACATGTCTTTCACCCCAAAATTAAATGGCATTGTTGCCAAATTTGCCGATCTAGAAAAAAAACTGCTTGATCCTTCAAGTTTGGGTCAAAATTTTGCTCGTATTTCTAAAGAACATTCTGACATGATTCCTGTTGTGGCGCTGATTGGCGAATATAAACAGGCGCAAAAAGAATTGGCTGATATTGATGAAATTTTGCCATCAACCACAGATCAAGAAATGCGTAATTTGTTGGAAAATGAGCGTTTTGATTTAACCAAAAAAATTCCTGATCTTGAACAGCAAATGAAAATTGCGCTTTTGCCGCGCGACGCGGCGGATGAAAAAAACGCCATTCTCGAAGTGCGCGCTGGAACTGGCGGCGAAGAAGCGGCGCTTTTTGCTTACAAGCTTTTTGCGATGTATCAAAAATATGCCGAGAAGAAAAAATGGAAGTTTGAAATTCTTTCAATTTCAGACACCGGTTTGGGCGGATATAAAGATGCTTCTGCTACAATCACTGGCCGCAACGTGTTTGCACGACTAAAATTTGAATCGGGCGTTCATCGCGTGCAACGCGTGCCAGAAACCGAATCACAAGGCAGAGTTCACACTTCGGCCGCAACCATTGCGGTTTTGCCCGAAGCCGAAGAAATTGACATTAAAATTGAAGAAAAAGATTTGCGAATTGACGTTTTTCGTTCATCTGGCCCGGGCGGACAATCGGTAAACACAACCGATTCGGCGGTGAGAATTACGCATTTGCCAACTGGAGTTACGGTTTCGATGCAAGATGAAAAATCGCAAATTAAAAACCGCGAAAAAGCGATGAAAGTTTTGCGTTCAAGGCTTTACGACGCAGAACGTGAGCGCGCCGATCGCGAGCGATCTTTAAATCGAAAAGAGCAAATTGGCAGCGGCGATAGATCTGAACGCATTCGAACCTATAACTTTCCGCAAAGCCGCGTGACAGATCATCGAATTAACCTAACTAGTTATCGCATTGACGACATAATGGTTGGCGAATTAGACGAGTTTATCGACGCATTAACGGCGGATGATCAGGCTAAAAAAATGTCTCAAGAAGATTAAAATCATCCAAATTCAAACTTCGTTTAAATTTGTGTCTTGGTATAGGTGATTTTGAATTGCTTATGCGCGACAAGTGAATTAGAGCATCTGCAATAGATTTTTATTTTTTAAATTCAGTTTCTAATCCCAACCATCAAATCGCCGTCATCGAGTTTATTTTCGCAGGAAAATTTTGTGGCAGATTTTACTTCTTCGGCATTTGCAACGCAGTTTAGCGAATCGCCCAAAACTTGCTCTTTGATGTAATTTTCAAAATCTTTTGCCACCTGCAAAATATGCAAATTGCTTGAGAAAATTTTTAGATTTATGCGTTGAGAAATGTCTAAATCGGCATCTTTTCTGTTTTGTTGAATGGCTCTAACAATGTCGCGAGCAATTCCTTCATCTTCTAAATCTTTGGTAATTTCGATATCGAGTTGAATTAGATAATCATTGGTTGAAAGTGCGGCAATGGCGAATTTTTTTTCATCAGAATTTTTTACCGCCAATTTAATTTCAAATTCGTCGTCAATCAAATTTACGCCAGCAATTGCAATTTCTTTTTCAGAAATTTTTTGCCAATCGCCGCATTTTACACAATTAGTGATTTCTTTGATTTTTGAACCAAATTTCGCGCCAATTTTTTTAAAATTTATCTGCAATTTTAATTCGGCTAAATCAGAGATTTCTTCTTTAATTTGAACTGATTTCACGTT
>CANEUK010000133.1 GCA_947441695.1 Rickettsiales bacterium | reverse complement strand
ATTGAAAGGCAGTCGGTTAGTTTTAAAAAATCTACTTTGTATTTTTTGGCAAATAACCACATGCCAAAAATTGATCCAAGCAATCCGCCATGAAAAGACATTCCGCCTTCCCAAATGGCAAAAATCTCTAAAGGAAATCTAATAAAATATTGAGGATTGTAAAAAATAACAAAACCCAAGCGACCGCCAATCATTATTGAAATAACTGCCCAAGTTATCCAATCTTCGTAGGCTTTTGGCGACAAAAAATTATCTTTTTGGTTGCATTTTTTTAGCCAAAAAAGTGCAAATAAAATGCCAGCAATATAGGCCAAAGAATACCAGCGAATAGCAATTGGACCTAAGGAAATCAATATTGGATCAAGCTGCGGAAGAATTATTGGAAACATAAAATTTAACTTCTGGCTTTGTAATCAGAAACCGCCTGATCTTTTAGCCAAATATTTTTAGGTAATGTTCCGCTTTGAAAAAAAATATCGATTGGAATGCCGCCCCTTGGATACCAATAACCGCCAATTCTTAGCCATTTTGGCTTAATGCAAAAAATAATGTCTTTGGCAATTTGAATTGTGCAATTTTCGTGGAATGCGCCATGATTGCGGTAAGAAAATAAATAAAGTTTTAGCGATTTGCTTTCGACAATTGATTTGTCTGGAACGTAATCAATCATCAAATTGGCAAAATCTGGCTGCGAAGTAATTGGACAAATTGAAGTAAATTCGGGACAAGTTAGGCGAACAACATAATCAACATCTAAATGGGGATTTACTACTTTTTGCAAAGTTTTTTGATTGGGTTTTTCAAAATTATATTCAGTTTTTTTGCCAAGATTAAGTTTTGATTTTTGAGTCATTATTTTGGATAATTGTTGGTTGGGAATCTTTGATTTAAAATATTAGCTGGGACGAATTTTTGATCTTTTCAAATTTTTTAAAACCAACTTAAAATCTTTTTTTAATTTTAAATAATTGATCATTTGAAATGTAAGATTGCGATTTGAGTTGGTGGAATTTATTTTCAACTAAATTTACTTTTTTTTAAAAATTTTTTTAACGAAAAAATCCATGAATAAATACAGCTTAAATGCCGTAAGCGTTGATAATACAAGCATTGTTTATCCGAGTTTTTACCAAACAACAAAAAATGCCGTTTTAATTTTTCCAGATGGAACTTGTTTTTATGGCTACGGAATTGGCAAAAAAGGTTCAACCAAAGGCGAAATTTGCTTCAACACTTCAATTACGGGTTATCAAGAAATTTTAACCGATCCTTCTTATTTGGGGCAAATAATAAATTTTACCTTTCCCCATATTGGAAATGTAGGTAGCAATAATAGCGACATCGAAGGAAATTCAATCAGAGCTTGTGGTTTGATAATTCGCGAACCAATTACCAAATCATCAAATTACCGCGCTGAAAATAACTTTAATTCTTGGCTAGAAAAAGGCGAAATAACTGGAATTTGCGGAATTGACACCAGAAAAATTACAAAACTTATTCGCCAACAGGGCGCAAAAACTGTGGCAATAATTTATGACGACAAAATCAATCAAAAAATAATCGACAAAGCTTTGGCAGAAATTAAAAATTGCAAAGATTTAAAAGGCGTTGAATTGGCTTCTAAAGCCAGCGAAAATAAGCAATATGAATGGTTAAACGAAGGTAAATGGAAACAAGAAAAAAATTCTTACAATCAAATTTCTCAAACAAAATTAAACGTGGTCGCAATTGATTATGGCACCAAGTTAAATAGTTTGCGTTGTTTAACCCAACTTGGATGCAACGTTGAAGTTGTAAGTGCCACGGCAAGTTTTTCTGAAATTATGGCACATAAACCAGATGGAGTTTTTCTTTCAAATGGTCCAGGAGATCCAGCCGAAACTTGCAAATATGCCTCAATAGTGATTGCCGAAATTCTAAAAAACAAAATCCCAACTTTTGGAATTTGCTTGGGTCATCAATTGCTCGCCTTAACAATTGGTGCCAAAACTTTGAAAATGCACCAAGGACATCGCGGAGCCAATCATCCAGTTCAAAATTTACATACCAAAAAAGTTGAAATTACTAGCCAAAATCATGGATTTTGCGTTGACGAAAAATCAATTCCAGAAATCGCAAAAATAACCCACATTTCGCTTTTTGATGGTTCGGTTGAAGGAATTGCTTTGAAAGATAATTCGGCTTTTTCGGTTCAATATCATCCAGAAAGTTCACCCGGTCCATTTGATAGTTTTTACCTTTTTGAGAAATTTGTTGAAATCATGCAAAAAAAATGGGCGTAATCAGCAATATTTATCTAATTATTTTTTTACCATTAATTTCATCGCTTTTTTGTCAGATTTTTTCTAAGAAAAACTACTCTTTTTGGATTGCTTTTTGCTCTTGTTTGGCAACTTTTTTTTTAGTTCTAAAAATTTTCCCCGATGTTTTAACTTACGAAACAATCGGAAATGATTTTGAATTATCGTTACTTTCAATTGCCTTAGAATTTAGGCTAGACTTGCTTGGATCTATTTTTTTACTACTGCTGATTTTTTTAAAAATTGTCATTTTGTTTTTCTATAGAACCGATATCGAAAACACTTTAGACAAAAAAAACAGCCACATTTTTTACTCGGTTTTTTTGCTAAATCTATTTGCCTTGGTTGGAATTTTTACAACCAATAATTTGCTTAATTTGTTCTTATTTTTTGAAATTTATTCATTCAGCTTTTTTGCAAACCTATCAATTTCGCGCGAAACCGAATTATTAAAATTAGCATTCCGCTATTTTTGCCTAAATGTTACTTCTTCGCTGCTAGTTTTATTTAGCTTTTTTGCAATTTACTTAACTTTTGGCGAAACAAATTTTGATAAAATTGCTGAAAATTTATCTTTAGTTTCGGTGTCAAATTTGTGGTTTTCGGCTCTTATTTTTGGTCTTTTGGCGGTTGCTTTTTTGATAAAGTTTTTCCCTTTTTGGCTTTATTTTTACAAGCTCAAAAGCGGAAGCCTAATTGCTAACTTTTTGGCAATCGATTCGCTATTTATCAAAACCAATATTGGAATTTTTTTAATTTTAAAATTTGTTTATTTTTTCTTTGGCAACCACTTGCTTTTTGTTAATTTTAATTTTTCGCCAATTCTAATTTTATTGGCAATTTTGCTAATTTTTTACAGCGTTTTCAAACTTTGCTCGCAAAAACATCTTAAGATAATTGCCGCATATTTTTGTTTAAATAATCTTGGTTTTATTCTTGCTGGAATTGCTTTGCAAAACACTGAATCGCTTCAAGCGGTGTTTTTTTATCTGCTTAATTTTAGCTTTGTAAATTTATTAATTTTTATTTTTGCCACTTTTTTAAAACGTTATTTTAAAACCTCTTCAATCAACAAAATTTGGATAATTCGCAAAAGTCATTTTTCGTTAGTTTTGCCAATAAAACTTTTGATTTTTTTCATCGCTGGCTTTCCTTTAACAATTTTATTTTTTGCCAATTGGTATTTGGCTTATGCCAGCTTCAAACTAGGATTTGAAGCATTTTTGCTGGTTGGGTTGGTGTTATCAAGCTTTGCAAATGTTGTGGTGGTGCTAAAATTAATTTCATCATTTTTTGCCAACCAACAAAGTGAAAAATTTTTAGAAATGCCGCAACTTAGCTTTAAAAAGCATCAATTCTACTTTATTTCGTTTTGGTTTCTAATTGTCACAATTTATGCCATAACTTTGGCATCAAGCTTTACAAACACGCTTTCTTTGAAGTTTGCCTCTTATTTGCTTTCAAACACAATTTAGAAAATGACTCAAAATCAACTGCTAATTTCATTGATTTCGATTATACCGCTCTTGAATTGCGCGCTAATCAAGTTGTGCGCTAATTTTCCAAGGTTTGTCAACTTAATTTCAAAATTTTTACCCGTTTTATTTTTTACTATTTTGGTTGGAATTTGCGGCAATATAAATCGAGACAATTCTTATCTAGCTTTAATTCAAAGCAATCAAGCGGTTGTCTTGGGTTTTGGCGTTGATGAGTTAGCTTTGGCTTTTTTGTTTTTACTTAATTTTTTGTGGCTGATTTTTGTCTTTTATTCGCAAAAATTTTTAAGTTTTTCACCTGATTTTTTACAAACAAAAAACACTGACAATTTACAATGTTTTTTTATGGCGATCATCTCTTTTGTAGGGCTGATTATAGTTAGTAAAAATCTTTTAAGCATTCTTTTTTTTTACAATTGCTTAATAGTTTTATCTCACTTTTTTGCGCTAAAATTTTTACATAAAAGACAAACTAAGTTCTCTTATTTTTTTACTTTTTTACTTTATTTGGAGTCGATTTTTTTAT
>CANEUK010000132.1 GCA_947441695.1 Rickettsiales bacterium | reverse complement strand
TTAGCTGCAAAAATATAATTTTTCATTGCAACCCTTACTGTGTTTGTAACCAGAAAAGCTATTACACAAACTATTAAGCCATCTCGAATATATTGGTGGGCATTTATTTCATCTTTAATGCTAGCGATTTTAGTAGTAGCGCTGCTGGAATTAGAAAATGGATTTAAAAGATCTTTTAAAGATTCTGCCGTATTGTGACTTTCATCATATTGCTGATAAAAATAAAAAACGGCACCCCAAATAGCGGTATTAACAACATTTAACAACGAACTAGAAATCTTGTTTCCAAGATCTAAAGACAACGAATCTTCATCTCTACTAACAGTACTAATTACTTCTTTTTTATCTTTTTCACTAAGATTCCAAGATTTAATTCCAAGACTATCCCTAAGAAATTTGGGCAAAATACTTCGTGACATTTTTTGTTTAAATTAAGTTAGTTTAATAAAGGCAAGCAATTCAAGTATTGGTTAAGACTTTTAATAAGTCAGAGACTTAGAGCGATTTATTAGAGCCACTCTTAATTCTTTTGATTTTAAAAAAATTACCAAAACTTTTTCAAGTTATCCGAAATCAATGATTTGTAGATTTCAATGGTATTAATACACATTTTTTCGTTAGAGAATTTTTCTTCGGTATGCGCTCTGGCTGCGGTTGCGATTTCGTAAGTTTTTTCATCAGAGAAATCTAAAACTTTGTCGATTAATTCAGTAAGTTTTTCAACGTTTTGAGGTTCAACCAAAAAACCAGTTTTGCCATCAATAATTGTTTCTAGTGAACCGCCAATTTTTGTAGCAATAATAATTCTGGAACTTGCTTGAGCTTCAATTGCTACTCTTCCAAAGGCTTCTGGTTTAATGCTTGGACAAATTACCAAATGCGAAATTGCGTAAGCGGTTGGCATGTCTTTGCAAACTCCAACAATTTTTACTTTACCTTCTAAATTTTCTTTGATGATTTTATTTTCAATTTTTTTTCTAAATTTTTTGTGGCCGTGATCCGAACCAACCAAAACACATAAAAAATTATTTTTTACTTTTGCCAAAGCTTCAATCAAAAACTCATGACCCTTCCAAGCTGTAAATCTGGCTGGCATTAAAATAATTTTTTTTCCATCGGGCAAATTCCATTTTTTGCTTAGTTCGATGATACGGTTTTTAGAAACTTTTTGAAAATTAAAATAATCTAAATCAACGCCACGTTGAATTACGGTGATTTTTTCAAGCGGAAAAATTTTATTTTTTCGTTGATAATTTTTTATTAAGTAATCTTTGATGAACTCTGAAACGGCAATCATTGCGTCAGCTTTCAACATGATTGAATTGTAGATTTTTTTAAGCGGAAAAACTTTCCAGCAAAGAAAATTTAGCGAATAAGTTCCATGAATTGTTGATAGCAATTTTGTATTAGTTTTTTTGCAGGCAAAATAAGCGCTCCACATTGGCGCCCTTGATCTGACGTGAACTACTTCAACTTGATTTTCGATAATTAAATCAGCAATTTTTTTGATGTTTGAGTAAATTACGAAAGGATTTTTGCTATGAACCGAAAGCTTAATGTGCTTAATTTTGGCTTCGTTTAGTTGATAAACTAAAATACCGCCGCCAGAAACCACGATTGGCTCAAAGTCGGTTTTTTTTAAGGCTTTAGCAATGTCAATTGTTCCTCTTTCTACTCCGCCACTTTCTAAGGCAGGCAGAATTTGCATGATCACCGGCTTGTGTTTTTGATTTTCCATTTTGCCTTTTAATTGACTATTATTGTTTCTTCGCGCTTGGCGCCAGTTGAGATAATTGCTGCTTTGACGCCGCATAATTCTTCAATTCGCGCTACATAATCGCGAGCTTTTTTAGGTAATTGAGTTAAAGATTTGGCTCCAATTATGCTTTCTTGCCAACCAGGCATTTCTTCATAAATTGGTTCAATTTTTTCCCACAAATTATTAGCTTGCGGCAAGTATTCATAGGTTTTGTCGCCAATTTTGTAGGCGACGCAAATTTTGATTTTTTCTAATTTATCCAAAACATCCAATTTAGTTAGAGCAACTTCTTTTACCGAAGAAAGTTGAATTGATTGACGAACCAAGGCGGCGTCAAACCAGCCACAACGCCTATCGCGACCAGTTACGGTGCCAACTTCGTTTCCTTCGATACGCAAAAATTTGCCAATTTCACAAGTTAACTCGGTTGGAAAAGGACCCGATCCAACGCGCGTGGTATAAGCCTTTAAAATACCAATTGTTTTGTGCAAATCAGCCACGCCAAGACAAGAACCTAAGGCAATTTGTCCAGCCGCCGTATTGCTTGAAGTCACAAACGGATAAGTGCCATAAGTTACGTCAAGCAAAGCGCCTTGGGCGCCTTCAAACATTACGTTTTGATGCGATGCTAATTTCTTAGCAATTTCGAAAGATGGTTGCGAATATGACAATAAAACCTGCCGAATTGGAGCAAGTTCGGCGATAATTTTTTCAACCGTAGCAATTTCAACGCCCAAACTTTGGCGCAATAAATTATGATAAAATAACAAATTTTCTAAACGTTCGTGCAGAATTTTTTCGTCAGCTAGGTCGCAAATTCTTAAAGCTCTTCTTCCGGCTTTGTCTTCGTAGGCTGGACCAATGCCGCGCCCAGTTGTGCCAATTTTTTTCTCTCCTTTTTTGCTTTCTAAAATTTTATCAAGTTCGCTATGAACCGACAAAATCAAGCAGCAATTTTCGGCAATTGCTAAATTTTGTGGCGAAATTTTTATACCCACTTCTTCAATTTTTTTTATCTCTGAAAAAAGTGCGATTGGGTCAATTACCACGCCACTTCCAATTACAGAAAACTTTCCGCGAATTACGCCAGATGGAAGTAAATTAAGTTTGTAAGTTTTATCGCCAACTTTAATGGTGTGTCCAGCGTTATGGCCGCCTTGAAAACGAACCACGGCATCAAATTTATCGGCTAAAAAATCGACGATTTTTCCTTTGCCTTCGTCGCCCCATTGTAGGCCAATTATTGCTACTTTGCTCATTTTTAAATGTTTTTGATTTTTTTTGGATTTTTTAGCTTAAAATCTTGATGTTCTTTTAGGGTAAAAAATTTGCTACAATAAGGGCAAATAACCGAATCATTTTCTCCCATATCAAGATAAACTAAAGGGTGAGTTGACGAACCTTTGGCACCTTCGCAGGAAACTTTTTTTGAATTGACATGTAATATTTCAAAACCGCTATGGGTTTGAATAATTTGGGAGTTCATTTTAAAAATTTGAGAGATTAAAAACGTGACCACTAAATTAAGACTCGAAAAAGCCAGCAAATAAAACTAAATTTGCAAGTCTGATTTTTCAATTCAAATAACAAACAATGAAAAAACTTTTTGCACTAATTTTTATTGCATTTTTTTTACCAACAAATTTTGCCATTTCTTCAACTAGCGACTGGCAAGAAAATCAAAGCAAAGGCGCAAAAACAAAATTGCTCGCCAGCTTTCATCAAGATAATCAGGGTCAAAAAAAAATAATTGCCGCCATTCACTTTAAAATTGCCGATGGTTGGAAAATTTATGGCAATGATTCTGGCGGAATTGGTTTACCGCCAACTCTTGATTTTGCTGGCTCTAGCAACGTTTTAAGTCATCAAATTATTTGGCCAAATCCACTTATCGAAGAAGAAAAAATTGGCAATGAAATCATCAAATTTTCGGCTTATAAAAACGAAGTAATTATACCAATTGAAATTAATTTAGAAAATCCAAACCAGCCCACAAATCTTGCAATCAAGCTAAATTACGGGCTTTGTAAAGATATTTGCATTCCGGCTGAAGAAAATTTTTCGCTTCAAGTTTTAAACCAAACCGATGATGAAGTTTTGAATCAAATTCAAAATCCACTAAAAACTGACAACTCAACTCAATTGAAAAAGTCGCCATCTTTTATTCTGGCGGTTTTGCTGGCGATTATTGGCGGTTTTGTTCTAAATATTATGCCATGTGTTTTGCCAGTTTTATCAATTAAACTTATGTCGATTGTCAATCATTCTAACGCCCCAATTTCGCGAATTCGTTTTGCTTTTTTTTCTACAATTTTGGGAATTTTGTTTTGTTTTTTAGCTTTGGCTTTGATGGCGGTTTTAATTAAATTAACGGGCAATTCTCTTGGTTGGGGATTACAATTTCAAAACCCATTTTTTCTGATTTTTCTCAACCTAGTTTTGGTGTTTTTTGTTGGAAATTTATTAGGACTTTTCGAAATTAATTTTAACCAAGTTTTGGCAACAATTCTTAACAAAAAAATTTCGCAAGGCGAAGAAAAAAACAACATTTTTCTGCCCAACTTTTTTTCAGGAATTTTGGCGGTTTTACTTGCAACTCCTTGTTCCGCGCCATTTTTGGGCGCGGCAATTTCTTTTGCCTTAACCCAAAGTTCAACGGTAATTTTTGCGGTGTTTTTGGCAATTGGCTTTGGTTTTGCTTCGCCATATTTTGCGCTAATTATTA
>CANEUK010000131.1 GCA_947441695.1 Rickettsiales bacterium | reverse complement strand
ATTCATTCCAGCACTTCCGCCTTTGGCACCAACTGAACTTGCCAAAAATGTTGCGCCACCAAACCAAGTATCTCCACCAACTCCTGCACTTGTTGCGCTTTGTTGAACTCCACCATTTCCGCCAGAACCAACTTTATAATTAACGCTTGAACCCGCAACAAGAGCTAGATTTGTTTTTTTAGAATAAGCTCCACCGCCGCCTCCGCCGCCGCCAATATCTGAATATGCTCCGCCGCCGCCACCCCCACCTATTACTTCAATGCTGTTGCTCGAAGAGTCCCAATCCGATGGAACCGTCCAAGTTGAAAGACTGCCAGTATTTGTTAAAAAAATCGTGGTAATTGTTTTGTTGCATGGGCTAATAATTTGAAGTTGTTGGCTTGTGCATGTATAAGATAAAGTTCCGCTATATTTATAAGAAGCATCACAAGCTTTGGTGCCAGTTTCGTTGCTTGCGGTGGCGTCCAGCGAAGTGGCACCAACGCCAGCAACTGTTGTTTTGCCAACGGTATTAATAATGCAATTTGGTTGGCAGGTTCCAGAAATCATTTTGTGGGTTTCTTGGCACTCGTTGCAAATTGAAGAAAATATAAGTTCTCCACCAACACAAGAATAATCAACCGCATTAGTATATGGAGAACCGCAAGCTGTTGTTCCAGCAACTGGTATAAGTCTTCGACCAGCAGGAATTCCAGGTATCGTATTGGTAGACGGAGTAAAACAATCTTTCTGACAAATGCCGCCAGTCCCAGTATAATTTAAAGCGCACTCATTACACCCACTTTCAAGAGTATATCCTTCAATACATCCATCACAATTATCACCAGTAAAATTACCCGCACAAATGCAATTATTGACAATGTTTTTTAATTCTCCGTTTTCGCAAGTATAAGTTAAATTTCCTGCAAAGTTAGTAGCGTTGCAAGCAATGGTTTGATTGCTGGCGTGAGTTGCGGTTCTTGGATTAATGCCGCGACTAGAAAGGTTGCAACTTTTATAGCAAGTTTCACCAACTTTTGTATAGCCAGCTGCTTCGTCGCAGCCGCTTTCGCTTTCCGAGGAATATCCTGGCAGATAATTTTGACAAGTTAAACCTGTTCGACCCGTTGGACAACTATCGCAAATTGCACCATCAGCACAATCGCCGTGATAAGTTGCTTTTTCGCAAACAAAAGTTGGTTGACCGCTTACTGCCGAAACAATTGAAGGTGCGCCAAACAATGTTGCGATTCCAATTGAAACTCCAACCATCAAGCCCCAAGAAACTTTTCCAGTAAAAAATCCAATACCAACCGATATAATTGCAAAAGCTGCAAAAGCTTTTCCACCATTGCCAGTTACAATGTTGTAAAGATTGCACATTTCGCTTAAAAAAGCTTCGCTGGCGTAGCTTTCGCAGGGCAAAAAAATTGCAATTAAAAATGCAATAATCGTGCTGCTAAAAATCTGCTTAGAAATTAAACGCCTAAGAATTGAAAGCTTTTTGTTCATTTAAATTTGGTTAAAAACTTAGACTTTTAAAAAAAGTGGCAATTTGAGAGTTTGGATTTTTCACAACAAACGGGGTTCTTTCTTCGCTAGAATCAGAAATTTCTGGCAGAATTGGCAATTCTCCCAAAAATTTTACTCCACTTTTTTCGGCTAATTTTTTAGCACCGTCTTTTCCAAATAAATATTTTTTTTGGCCAGCTATTTCTAAATAAGACATATTTTGAATTAAGCCCAAAATTGGAATTTTTAACTTTTCAAAACAATCAATCGACTTAACAACGTCAATTACCGCCACACTTTGCGGCGTTGAAATAATAATTGCGCCAGCTAATGGAAATTTTTCAGCAATACTCAAATAAACATCTCCGGTTCCTGGCGGCATGTCAATAATCATAACATCAACCAAATTGCCGTCGCTTTGCCAATTTACACTTCTAATTAACTGATAAAGAATTTTAGTAACCATTGGCCCGCGCCACACGCCAGCAGATTTGGCGTCGGTTAGTGAAGAAATTGAAATACATTTTACGCCATGCGAAATCAGTGGCAAAATCAGACCATTTTGCTGCTGGGGTTTTTGATTTAAATTCATCAAATGACCAATTGAAGGGCCATAAATATCAGCGTCAACCAGTGCTACTTTTTTTCCTAGTTGCTGCCAACTAACCGCCAAATTACATGCAATTGTTGACTTGCCAACGCCTCCTTTTGCCGACGCTACGGCAATAATTTTTTTTACACCAACTACTTCTGGAATTTGCTGCATAAAATCAGCTAAAGTTTTTTCAGTCATTTTAATTTTTTAATTGAAAATCAGCATAGCTTTACTAAATTTTTATCAGAACTTGATTTAATCATTATTTTACTTCCCATTCACAAGAAAAAAGCAACGATGTTAAAAATTTTAAACGGTAATTTTTTTGGAAATTTTGTTAATCGCAACACAAGAATTTTGTTATCAAAAAATCCTTGGGGCGAACCTTCAGGAGGCAATTCTGGAGATTCAAACAAAGATAAAAAACCAAAAGAAAATCCAAAAATTCTTAATCCAAATTTTGGTCGAAAAAATCGAGAAACTAATTTTGACGACCTTATAAAAAAAGGTGAAGATTTTTTTAAAAAAAACTTTGGCAAAAACGGTGGCGGATCTAACAAAAATAACTGGCAAAAAAAATTTGAAGACAAAACCCCAAAATCAATTATCGGCTTATTTATTTTGGGATTTGTTTTTCTGTGGTTAATAACAGGAATTTACAAGGTTAATTCTGACGAAAATGCCGCAGTTCTTTATTTTGGAAAATTTTATTCAATTTCTACTCCGGGCTTAAATTATCACATTCCCTACCCTTTTGGTCAGATTATCAAAAAAAGTGTCACCACAATTAATTCAGAAGAATTTGGCTTTTCTTCCAATTCAAGAAAAATAGATAAAAGAAATTTTGATGCCGAAAGTTTGATGCTTACGGGCGACGAAAACATTGTAGACGTTGAGTTTCAAATTCAGTGGCAAATTTACGACATCAAAAATTTTGTTTTTAATATTGCCAATCCAAACTTAACCATTCGCAAAAGTGCAGAAGGCGCTATGCGCGAAATTATCGCTCGCACGCCAATTGCCAACGCCTTATCTGATGGAAAAGCAAAAATTGAACAAGAAACCAAAAGCTTATTACAAGAAACTCTCGATTCTTATGGTGCGGGAGTTCGAATTGTTTTGGTGCAATTGCGCCGAGTTGATCCTCCGGCTCAAGTAATTGACGCTTTCCGCGACGTACAAACCGCCAAAGCCGACAAAGAAAAAGAAATTAACCAAGCTCAATCTTACGCCAACGACATTATTCCACGCGCGCGCGGCACCGCTTCGCAAACCAAAGAACAATCAGAAGCTTATTCTAAAGAAGTTGTAACCAACGCCCAAGGCGAAGCGGGAAGATTTTCTTCGGTCTATAATCAATATTCTAATTCAAAGCAAGTTACCAAAAAACGGCTTTATTTAGAAACTATGGAAAAAATCTATCGCGATGCCGACAAAATTTTCATCGACAAAAACTCATCTAAATCAGGTGTTTTGCCTTATTTTTCGTTGAACGAAATAAATCAAGTTAAACAAAAAGCAGAATAAATTATGAACAGCAAAATTAAAAAAATTCTTATCGTTTCCTCAATTGCAATGTTTGTTTTAGTCAGTTCTATGTTTACTCTAAATCAAACTGAACAAGTTTTAATTCTACAATTTGGTGAGCCAATTCGGGTTATCAAAAAACCCGGAATCAAATTTAAATTACCCTTCTTACAAGACGCTGTTTTTTTTGATAAAAGAATTGTTGATCTAGGAATTGAAGACCAAGAAGTTATCGCCTCTGACCAAAAACGCCTAATCATCAACGCGTTTGCTAAATATCAAATTATTGACCCATTAAAATTTTATACCACGGTTGGAACCCTTCAAGGCTTGTCTAGCAAGCTTTCTGGAATTTTAGATTCAAGCCTGCGTCAAGTAATTGGCGAAGTTACTTTAAGCGAATTGCTCACCGAAAATAGAGGCGTGGTTATGGCAAAAATTCGTGATGTAGTTAGCCAACAAGCTGAAATTTTTGGCGTAAAAATTGTTGATGTTCGAATTATGCGAGCTGATTTGCCTAAAGAAAATTCTGACGCAATTTTTGCCAGAATGCAAACTGAACGAGAAAAAGAAGCCCGCGAAATTCGCGCCAATGGCGCCGAAGAAGCCGATAAAATTCGCGCCGAAGCTGACAAAGAAAAAACTATAATTTTAGCCAACGCCAAGAAACAAGCCGATTTACTTCGAGGAAACGGCGAAGCCGAAGCAATTAAAATTTACGCTAATTCTTATGGTCGCGACCCAGAATTTGCCGACTTCTATCGCTCGATGAATGCCTATAAAGAAGTTTTTAAAAGCGAAAAAACCAAAATGGTAATTTCTCCTGATGGCGAGTTTTTCAAATATTTTGATAGTATAAAAAGTGGCAAATAATCTTAAAAAAATTTT
>CANEUK010000130.1 GCA_947441695.1 Rickettsiales bacterium | reverse complement strand
TCATAAGAATCGCAGTTGATACATTTTGCGCTCCATTTTGAACTTAAGTGGCCGCAAGAATTGCAAGTATAATGATCTTCTTCGCTAAACATTTTGGCTTTGAGCAGATTTTTGTTGAACTCTTGTAAATTTCCCAAAGCTTTTTCGCTAAACGCCATCAGGCGATAAGCGCGATAAGTTTTTTGCTGTAAAAGCGATAAATATAAAAATTCTTTAGCTTCTTTGTAGGCGCCAGATCTAAAAGCAACCAAGCCAATTGCTAATTTTCCTAAAACCGATTCTTGATTAATTTCGGCTAGTTTTTTTATGGCTTTGATTCGGGTTTTTGAGTTTGATTTGCGATGAATTAAATCAAAAATTTCGGCAAAAATTAGGTGCGGATTTTCTCGCCAAAGCGATTTTATCTTGAAGCCAACTTTAAATTTGAAACCCATTTTTAACCAAGATTTAAGCGAAATTTCTTGCGCTGGCAAAAAATTACTTTCCGCATTTAAAGCGATTTTTGAGTGTTTTATTGCCAACAAAAATTTTTTATTGCGATAAGCTTCAAAAGCCAAGGCGCAGTTGATTACGGCTACGTCGCGCTTTTGCAATTCTTCCTTGAATTTGTCCGAACCATATTCGGCAATTAAAGATTTGGCTTCTTGCCACAAACCACGGCTTTTATAGAGCGAAAATAAATTGCGTGCTGTTTCAAAATTATCGCGCTTGATTGACAAAATTTGTTTGGCGTAGGCGATGGCGCTTGGTTCGTCTTGACTTTGTAAGGCCAATTTGAACTTAGATTTTAATACCAAAATTTTGGCGTGTTTATTTTCGCCAAATTTTGCAAAAAAATCGGCGGACTTAAAAAACTCTTGCTTTTGAAAGAAAATTTTTCCCAAGAAAAAATTGTTGAGAGACGAATTTTTAATCAATTTTGAGAATTTATTTTGTAATTCGATTGACGATTTTTGGTCGTTTGCTTCAATTGAAAGCATTAATTGCGACATTAAATCAAATCCTTGTTGATGGCGGTGAATCAACTTTTCTAGGCGTTTTGAGTAACTTTTTTTAAAGAAAAATTTAAGCAATTTAGGAAATCTAATCGCCAAAATTCGCGTCAATAAATAGCAAAAAATAAAGATTATTGCGGTGCAAAAAACTGCTAAAAAAATTGCAGTTAAAATATCGGTTTGCGCTTCGTAGCCAAGCCAATTAATCACAACGCTTCCGTTATTATTAACTAGCCAAACCAACAAAATGGCTATCAAAAAAGCTAAGAGCAAAAACAATGAAATTGTCAGCATTTTTATGTGAGATTTTTTAGGTAATTTAAAATTTCTTGGTCAATTTTTTGCACTTCGATTGCAACGCTCAAATCATTTAAAAAATCTTTGATAATTTCGTGATAGTTTTGATCTAGCGAAAGCAATAAATTCAAAGCTTCTTGGTAATTTTCTTGGTGCAAAAATTTTTCAATTTTAAAAATTTTTGAATCAATATCGCCAACGTCTTTTCCGTCAACTTTTCGAATAATTATTAATTTTGAAAGATTCCGCAGAATTTTTGAAGTTAAGGAATTGTCGGAATTGTTATTTTTAGCTACTATAATTTCGGGAATTAGGTCAGAAAAGTTTTTAGACAACTTTTCTTTGTTTGAAAAAATCGGCAAAAGTGGTTTTATTTTTTCAATTTTTACCAAAAGGTTTTCGTCTAAAGCGCTTAAAATTTCGAGATTTTGTAGGTTATTTTTATAGTTTTTTTGAGCAAAAAATTCTTGGCGCAATTCAACGTAAGCCAAAATTATTTTGCCAATTTTTTCGCGATTTTTATATTTTAAAACTTCACTTTTTAGGTTTAAAACTTCTTGGTTTAGATTGTTGATTTGTAGCTGATTTTTTACCAACATTTGATAAACAAATTCCGCGCCTTTTTCTTTTAATTCGCTTACGTTCAAACTAGATAAATCGTAAGAATTATCTTCAGATTTTTGTTGTAGGTGATTGTTTGAAAGGTCAAATATTTCGCCATCAGAATTATCAAATTTTTCAAGTTCTTTTTGCCCAAAATCTTGGTTGTCAGTTTTTTTGCTATTTTGAATTTTCCAATATTTAAAGCCCAAATATCCAAAGAAAATTACGGTCAACAAAAAGACAATTTTGGTTAAAAAATTTTGTTTTTTTCTGCTATCTTTTTGAATTTGTTGTTGATTTGGATTTTCTAAATTTTCAGTCATAGAATTTTTTTAAAATAGGAAATTGATCAAAAATTAATGAATTTTTGAAACCAAATTTTTGTATTTGTTCAAGAATTTTTGGGCTTAAACACAATATTTGTGAGTGTTTAAAATATTCAACAAGGTTGTTCTTTTTAACCAATTTTACGAAAATTTTAGCACTATTTTGCGAAAAAATTAAAACGTAATCAAAGATTTTTTTTTGAGAAATTTCTAAAAAATCATCAGAAAAATTTTCATTTTCAAAAGTTTGATAAGCCAAAATTTTTTTCACATTAAACCCTAAATTTTTCAAATTTTTTTTGAAATCTAGGGTAATTTTTGAACCATGAAAATAAATTAGCGGATTATCTTTATTGTGAGTTTTGATTATTAAATTTTGCAAAGAAAGCGCCGAATTTTCTGCGGCAACCGCAATGTTTTCAAAACCAAATTCTAGCAATTTTTGCTTGGTTTTTTTGCCCACAGCAAAAATTTTTGTTTGTTTGGAAAAATTCAAGCCAGATATTGCTTCGCAAGCGTTTGAACTGGTAATAATTATCGCCGAGTTTTTTTGAAAATTTTTTTTGAGAATATTAATTTTTTTTACCGAAAAAAGCGGCTCAACAAAAGTTTTAAATCCCTCGCTTTCAAATATCTGAATTAAAGGCTGTGACCGATTTTTTTGCCTAGTAATCAAGATATTTTTCATTTAATTTAGTTGCCAAGTTAAAATTGAAATTTAGGTTTCGCAATTCTTCGTTTTTGCTCCTCGTTAGTTTCAATTTCAAAATCAAACTTAGCAAATGAATATCCATGAATATCAGGCAAAAAGCCTGCTCAAAAAATTTGGCGTTGCGGTTCCAGAAGGTCACGTTGCATTTAGCGTTCCAGAAGCCGTCGAAGCCGCCAAAATATTAGAATCCGAAGGAAATAAAGTCTTTGTAGTTAAGGCTCAAATTCACGCTGGTGGTCGCGGCAAAGCTGGTGGCGTTAAAATTGTAAAATCAATTGACGACGTCAAAGAAAAAGCCTCTCAAATTTTGGGCATGACTTTAATTACTCATCAAACTGGCCCCGAAGGCAAAGTTGTTAAAAGGCTTTATATTGAAGCTGGCTCAAACATTAAAAAAGAATATTATTTGTCGGTTGTGGTTGATCGCAAAAGCAAAGCGATTGTCTTTATGGCTTCAACCGAAGGAGGAGTTGAAATTGAAGAAGTTGCCGAAAAACATCCTGAAAAAATTATTTCAGTAAAAGTTGACGTTGCTTGCGGCATTCAGGCTTGTCACGCGCGCAAACTTGGCTTTGGTTTGGGTTTTAGTGGCGATACTTTAAAAAAGTTCACCAAGTTGGTTTTTGCGCTTTACAAAGCCTTTAACGAAACCGATGCCTCACAAATGGAAATCAATCCTTTGGTTGAAACTGCTGAAGGCGAAATTATCGCTTTAGACGCCAAAATTAATTTCGACGACAACGCGATACATCGCCACGACAATATCAAAGAAATGCGCGATTTAGACGAAGAAGAACCTCTCGAAACTGAAGCTTCAAAATACGATTTAAATTACATCAAAATGGACGGTAAAATTGGCTGCATGGTCAATGGCGCTGGTCTTGCAATGGCAACAATGGATATTATTCAACTCTACGGATCTTCGCCAGCAAACTTTTTAGATGTTGGTGGTGGCGCAACTCGCGAAAAAGTAACTGCGGCATTTAAAATCATTTTATCCGACTCAAACGTTAAGGGAATTTTGGTAAATATTTTTGGCGGAATCATGCGCTGCGACATCATTGCCAATGGCATTCTCGAGGCAGCCAAAGAGGTTAGTTTGAGCGTTCCTTTGGTTGTAAGGCTAGAAGGAACAAATGTTGAGTTGGGCAAAGAAATCATCGCCAAATCTGGTTTGGCCGTTATTTCGGCTGACGACCTTAGTGACGCCGCACAAAAAATTGTTAAAGCCGTAAAAGACGCAGAAATTTCAAATTAATTTTCAAATAAAATGTCAGTTTTAATTAACAAAAATACCAAAGTCATTTGCCAAGGATTTACTGGATCGCAAGGCACTTTTCATTCTGAACAAGCTATAGCTTATGGAACTAAAATGGTTGGTGGAGTTACGCCAGGAAAAGGCGGAACCTCTCATTTAGGCTTGCCAGTTTTTGACACAGTTTTTGACGCTCGCAAAAAAGCTGACGCTAACGCTTCGGTAATTTATGTTCCGCCTGCATTCGCTGCCGACGCCATCTTAGAAGCAATTGACGCTGAAATTGAATTAATAGTTTGCATAACCGAAGGAATTCCGGTTCTTGACATGGTCAAAGTCAGAAAAACTTTAAGCGGCTCAAAATCTCGATTAATTGG
>CANEUK010000129.1 GCA_947441695.1 Rickettsiales bacterium | reverse complement strand
GCGATGAATATAAAAAACTACAAGAGCAACTTTTAAAAGAGTCGATCAAAAGCCAAGACGTTGTTATTTCTACAGCCTTAATTTTGGGCAAAAAAGCTCCAATTTTAATTTCAGCTGAAATGGTAAAATCAATGAAAGCGGGTTCGATAATTGTAGATTTAGCCGCAGTAAATGGCGGCAATTGCGAATTAACCGAAGTTGGAAAAATTATTGAAATTGGTGGCGTAAAAATTATTGGTTACGAAAATTTTTCAAGCAAAGTTTCTTCTGATGCAAGCAAGCTTTTTTCTAAAAATATTTTTAACTTTTTAGAACTTTTGATTAATAAAGAAAAACTCTCAATTAACATCGACCTTGAAGACGAAATCATAAAATCAACTTTAGTATGTCATAAAAATATTTTAACAAATGACAGCTTGAAGATTTAAGTAGAATACTTGTAAAAAACTTATTTTTGATGCTAAAAATCCTCCCTTTTTTCACTTATGAAACAATTAAAAAAACCTAAAATTTCTTCGCCCATGTCTTTAAACATCGATATTCCGCAAAGCGACCTTTTAAAGCCAAGAATTACCATTTTTGGAGCTGGCGGTGCTGGCGGAAATGCCATTAATAACATGATTCGTTCTAGCCTTGAAGGAGTTGAATTTGTTGCTGCAAACACCGACGCACAAGCCTTGCAAAATTCTTTGGCGCAAAATCGTATTCAACTTGGCGTAAAAACCACCAAAGGATTAGGAGCTGGATCTTTTCCTGATCGCGGGCGGGCGGCTGCCGAAGAAAATATCGAAGAAATCGAAAAATATTTAGAAGGCAGTAATATGGTTTTTATTGCTGCTGGAATGGGCGGCGGAACCGGAACTGGCGCGGCTCCTGTAATTGCAAAACTAGCTCGCGAACGCGATATTTTAACCGTTGGCGTTGTTACAAAGCCGTTTCACTTTGAAGGTAAATATCGGATGGAAACCGCCTTACAAGGTATTGAAGAGCTAAAAAAATACGTCGACACTTTAATTGTAATTCCCAATCAAAATCTTTTTAGAATTGCCAACGAGCAAACAACTTTTGAGTCGGCTTTTAAAATGGCTGATGATGTTTTACATGCTGGCGTTCGCGGTATTACCGACTTAATAACCATGCCGGGTTTGGTTAATTTAGATTTTGCCGACATAAGAACCATCATGACCAAAATGGGCAAAGCTATGATGGGAACTGGCGAAGCAACTGGCGATAATCGCGCCATTGCTGCTTGCGAAGCCGCTGTTTCAAATCCGTTGCTTGACGATATTTCTATTAAAGGAGCCAAAGGTGTTTTGGTTAATATGACTGGCGGCCCAGATATGACGCTATTTGAAGCCGATATGGCGGTTAACGCCATCAAGAAAGAAGTTGATCCAAATGCTAACATTATTTTTGGTTCAGCTTTTAACGAAAATATGAAAGGCAGAATTAGAATTTCGGTTGTAGCAACCGGAATTGACGCCGAAGAATTCAAGCGCGAAGCCTTAAAAGCCCCAGAAAATTTTGAACCAAGCAGATTTAAAGTAAGTTTTGATAACGAATCTTCTAAGAAAAAAAGCAGTTTAGATAATTTATCGACAAAAAGTTTTTTTGACCCCGGCGTTTCTGCAAAATCTAAAAATGAAGAAATTGAAGAAATTAGCGGTGCTGATTTTAAGCCAAAAAAGTCTTACTTAAAAGAAGCAAACCAAGATTATGACCAAAGCCACAATGATTTATACCAAGATTCAAAAGAAACTTCTGAACAAAAATCATCCCTATCTAAAAGCATTTTTGATGATAAAAACTACCCTTTAGAAGAACTCTCAATTGAAAGTTTTAGAGATCGAGACAAAGAAGAAATAATTAAAGAAAAAACAGAAACCAAAAAATCTTTTTTTTCACAAAAAATCGATAATCCGCTTCTAAAAAGTAAATCTTCTAAAAAAGATAGTGGCGGATTTAGTCTTTTTAGTTTTATGAATTCATCAAAAATTAAAGATGAAAAAGAGGACGATTTTGAGGATAAAATTGAAGAAACTAAGCCTAAAATACTCGCAAAAAATCCTTCAGAACAAGAGCAGCAAAAATCACGAGGAGAAATTGAAAAAAAGCGTCGAGAGTTTTTTAGTTCAACTATATTTGACGAAGATAGTTCTAAAGAAAGCGATAAAATTGACGACGACATATTAAACGTTCCAGCCTTTTTTAGACGCAAAAAATAGTTTTTTTTAAGAGTCTTTTTTGGCAGGTTTTCAAGCTCTCTAAGAAAAATTGATTCAAACTTTAAAACACCAATTCCAGATAAGTTCAAACCCCAATAATTTTTCTACAAAATAATGATAAACCTTCGCTAAAAAAGTTAAATTTGACCGCCGACGCCTTTAAATTTTTCAACAAAAGCTACAATTTTTTGGAATACATTCTGTTTTTTTATCAAATATTGTGGGTTTAGTGGACTAATTTTTGGCAAAATGGCGTTCAGTTCTGTGCCGTTGTCGCTAGCAAATTCGCGCTTGATCGAATTGGTGATATAACGCTTTGCTGCTTTTGAATCGAGATTTTCAGAGCTAATCAGTTCTTCAACCTCGCGTAGTTGTTCCACTTGAGCGAATTTGTAAAAAGCATCAATCACGCTGGCTTTATCGCCAATCTTATCAAGATCAGTTTGATTTATGAAGTCGACCAACAAACTCTCTTTTGCACGATTTCCCAAGCTGGCTCGAATCATTCTTCGCACATCTTCAACCAACGAAGCTTTATCTCTAACCTTTTTGTTATTCTCAAAAATCTGCTCCAAAATGTAATCAAGATTGATTTCTTGAGATTTTAGCAAATCAACTTCAAAAACTACATCATTCCAATCTATGGCGGAATTTTCTTTCTCGTTGCCCGCTTTCTCATTACGTAGCCAATCTCGAATATCATTATAGGTTGATCGATAATCCTGAATTTTGCGCTGCGCTGGTATTTGGATAGTTTTAAGTAAGGCAAAATCTTCATCACTTAAATGATGCGCTGTTTTAAAAGTTTTAACCGCTTCGTCGTCATTCATATCAAGGTTTTGCATAGCTTTAAGGCTTGCAAATTCATCATAATTTTGAAGCACATTTTCTACACGCAAATATTCACCAAACAATTTGGCGAAGGCTTTCTTGTCGGACTCTTTTTCGATTGCCTCGGGATTGGGAAAACGCCGCTCTAACTCATTTGTCACTTCTATAAAACCGCGTCGCGCTTCGCCAGTTGTCGAATCGGTGAATCCATCCATATATTCTTTGTAGCTTTTTTCCAGCACCACATTTTTGGTGTTTTTGTCGCCAAAAAGCGTAATGGCGTCGATAGTAGATTTTTCTAAATCACGAAAAGTGACAATATTTCCAAAAGTTTTTGTTGAGTCATAAATGCGGTTTGTGCGCGAATAAGCCTGCAATAAACCGTGGTAACGCAAGTTTTTATCAACGAACAAAGTGTTAAGAGTTGGGGCATCAAAACCAGTAAGAAACATTCCAACCACAATCAGCAAATCTATTTCTCTTGATTTAACCCGTTTGGCTAAATCGCGGTAATAATTTTCAAAGCCTTTACTATCCACGCCAAAGTTGGTTTTAAAGAAAGCGTTATAGTCGCTAATTGCGGCACTTAAAAATTCTTTGGCGCTACTATCCATCGCTGATACATCAAAACTTTCATCTTGAATTTCTCCTGCCGAATCTTGTTCTTCGTTGGCGGCGAATGAAAAAATAGTCGCAATTTTTAATGGTTTATCGCTGTTTTTTTGTAATTTATTGAGAGTTTCGTAATAAAGTTTGGCGGCCGTCACGCTGCTTGCGGCAAACATGGCATTAAACCCTTTATCGTTTCCTTGTAGGCGATGGGTTTTGTGGCGAAAATTGTTTAAAATATACTCCGATATTTCGCGGATGCGCTCTGGATGAAGTAAGGCTTGTTTATTTTCTGCGGCGTTGAGTTTTTTCTCATCTTGCTCGCTTTCAATTGTCTTAAACTTCGGGCGAACATTATTGTAATCCACCTTAAATTTAAGCACTTTTTCATCTCGAATGGCATCGGTGATAACATAAGAATGCAACTGGCTGCCAAACACGGTGGCAGTGGTTTCGGCGCCCAAAGCGTTTTGAGGAAAAATTGGCGTTCCCGTAAAACCAAACTGATAAAACTTCTTAAATCTCTTTCGTATGTTTTCTTGCGCTTTTCCAATTCCATCCTTGCCAGATTCTGATTTTCCAAACTGGCTGCGGTGGCATTCATCAAAAATAAACACCACTTGCTTGCTATAAATTGTCAGCTCGTTCTCGTTTTTCATCAGATTGTTGAGCTTTTGAATGGTGGTAACAATAATTTTGTTGTCATCTTTTTCTAGGTTGCGCTTCAAGCCTGCGGTGCTTTCGGAGCCATTAACGCTATCGGGTGAAAAACGCTGATATTCCTTCATGGTTTGGTAGTCTAAATCTTTGCGATCGACCACAAAAAACACTTTGTCGATAAAATTAACTTCTGTTGTAAGGCGTGCCGCTTTAAAACTGGTTAAAGTTTTGCCCGAGCCAGTTGTGTGCCAGATATAGCCGCCACTTTCAGGATTACTCCAATTTTTAGCCTGATTAGAACTTTTAACTTTCCACAAAATACGCTCGCAAGCCGCAATTTGAT
>CANEUK010000128.1 GCA_947441695.1 Rickettsiales bacterium | reverse complement strand
CAAGCTAGTGAAAAATCTTTTTACTAACCTTAAATCACTTTCTTGGACAAAAATCTTCGTAATTTTTGCTTCTATTTCTTTGATTTTACGAGTAGTTTTTTTTTCGTGGCAAAAGGCAGAAATCGAAATTTTGCCACCAATTCTATTCAAAACTTTTATTGTCGGATTTTTTTACGATATATTGGCTTTGTCCTACATCGCATTGATTCCTTTGGCTTATTATACTTTTATTCCAAGCAAAGTTTTTGCCTCAAAAATTCAGCAAAAAATTAACGCTGTTTTTTATTTTATTTTTCTTTTTGTAATCATTTTTTCAGCCGTATCAGAAATTGTTTTTTGGGATGAATTTCAGACTCGATTTAATTTTATTGCCGTTGATTACTTAATTTATACCACCGAAGTCATTGAAAACATTGTTCAATCTTATCCGATTGCCAAAATTATCGCCGCAATTTTGTTGGCTACTTCGCTTATTTTCTATTTTAGCCACAAAAAAATTCTCACTCCAAAATTTCAAAGCTTTAAACATCGCATTTTTGGCTTTTGCTTTTTTGCTGTTTTTTTAAGCGTTGCCTTTTTTGGCGTGGATAACGCAAAAATTTCGCATTTATTTTTGAATAAATATGTTAACGAAATCTCGCAAAACGGCATTTATCAGCTGTTTTCGGCTTATCGAAACAACGAAATCGATTACGACTTACTTTACGCCACAAAAGGAGAAAAATTTGCAATTCAAAATTTGCGAGCTTCTTTGTTGGCGCAAGAACCGCGAGTTAAATTTTTAAACCAAGACGATATTTCTCGCTTAATTCCAGCTCCAAAAAATTCTGGCGAAAAAAAACATAACATAATTTTTGTTGCCATTGAAAGTTTGAGCGCTGATTTCATGCAAAATTTTGGCAACCAAAAAAATATCACGCCAAATTTGGATAAATTAGCTAAAAATGGTTTGCTTTTTTCTAATCTTATGGCAACCGGAACGCGCACCGTAAGGGGTTTAGAAGCTCTTTCGCTTTCAATTCCGCCAACTCCAGGAAATTCAATTGTGCGCCGCCCCAAAAACGAAAATCTTTTTAATATTTCATCTCCCCTAAAAGACCGTGGCTACGAGTCAAAATTCATTTATGGCGGCGACGGCTATTTTGATAATATGGACTATTTTTTTGAAAATAACGGATTTCAAATTGTTGATCGCCCTAAATTTTCAAAAGATGAAATTTCGTTTTCAAACGCTTGGGGCGTTGATGACGAAGACTTATTCAATAAAACAATTTCTGAAGCTGATTTGTCTTTTTCAAAGCAAAAACCATTTTTAAATCTTGTAATGACCACTTCGAATCATCGCCCATTTACTTATCCAAATGGCAAAATTGACATCAATTCCAAAACCGGACGCAACGGCGCGGTAAAATATACTGATTATGCAATTGGAAAGTTGATTGAAAAAGCCAGCAAAAAACCGTGGTTCAACAACACAATTTTTGTTTTTGTGGCAGATCATTGCGCTGGTTCTGCCGGAAATAGCGACGTGCCTTTGTGGCGTTATCAAATTCCAGCAATTTTTTACGCGCCAAAAATAATCAAACCGCAGATTTTTACACAAAATGTTAGCCAAATTGATTTAGTTCCAACTTTGTTTGGATTGATGAATTTTAGTTACAAATCAAAATTTTTTGGCGTTGATGTTTTGACTAATCAAAAAACCTTCAAAAACCGCTCATTTGTAAGCACTTATACCGATATTGGCTATTTTGAAAATAACTCACTTTATTTATTAAAGCCCAAAAAAGAGGTAAAATTTTTCAATGTAGTTTTAGAAAAATATGGATTTGAAGGTTCGAAAGAAATTTTGACCGACAATTACGATGAAAAAAAATTAGACGAAACAATTTCTTATTACGAAGGCGCTAGCCACTTATTTAAAAATGAAAAACTCAAAAACTTTAACCAAAAAAATTGAGGCGATAATTATCATTAATTTACTAATGATTGTTTTGTCTTTGGTTTTAATCAATTTCAGCGAACTAGATTTGGTAATTCAAAATTGGTTTTTTGATTTTGAAGAAAAAACTTGGGCAATTGATAAAAACCAACCAATTAGCAAATTTATTTTTTATCAATTTCCTAAGATTTTGTTTGGTATTTTGCTTTTTTTCTGCCTTTTTGGCATCGTTTTTTCTATCAAAAAAACAAGGTGGCAATTCAGTTGTTTTTTAACTAAAAATTATCAGCGTCTTTGGCTTGTTTTTCTTGGTTTGGTATTAATTCCGCTAATTGCGGGAAATATCAAAAAATACACCAACATTTATTGCCCAAATCAGCTTAAAATTTTTGACGGCGATAACCCTTACGTAAAAATTTTTGACTCTTATCCAGCAAATTTTACGCAAATAAAAAAAGCTCAATGTTTTCCGGCGGGACACGCGGTTACTGGTTTTGCTCTGTTAATTTTATTTTTTGCTCTTCCTAAAAAACGCCAACGTATTTTAGCTTTTTTTGGAGCTAGTATTTTTGGTTGGATTTTGGGTTTTTATCAAATGGCAAAAGGCGCGCATTTTTTTGGCGATACTTTGGTTTCTTATTTAACGTGTTTTTTTCTTGCGGGATTAATTACCCGAATTTTTTTAAAATTTTCAAAATTATGACAATTCAACAAATCACCAAAAAACTCACTTTGGGCGCGCTTCCGGCTTCAAAAAAAATTTATGTAGAAAGCCAAAATTTTTCTGACGTAAAAGTGGCAATGCGCCAAATTAAATTGTCCGACAAATCAGAAAATAAATTTTTTACCGCCTACGACTGTTCTGGCGTTTATTCTGATCAAGATTTTATTGAAAAAATTGATCTTAATTTTGGTTTGCCAAAGCTTCGTCAAAATTGGATTTTAGAGCGCGGCGATGTTGAGTTTTATGAAGGTCGCGCAATAAAACCCGAAGATAATGGCATTTTTGCAGCTGGCGCCAAACCAAGCGCGCCCGAATTTGATTTGTCAAATTTTAAACCACTTCGCGCCATAGCTGGGAAAAAACCAACTCAAATGGCTTATGCGCGCGCTGGAATTGTGACTAAAGAAATGGAATATGTGGCAATTCGCGAAAACATGAATCGCCAAGAATTAATCAAAAATTCTAAATATGTTGGCGAAACTTTTGGTGCTAAAATTCCAAGAATAATCACGGCAGAATTTGTGCGCGAAGAAATTGCAAGCGGGCGCGCCATAATTCCCAACAATATCAATCACCCTGAATCTGAACCAATGATTATTGGGCGCAATTTTCTAGTAAAAATTAACGCCAATATTGGCAATTCGGCGATTTTTTCTGGCGTTGAAGAAGAGGTTGAAAAAATGATTTGGGCAACTCGTTTTGGCGCCGACACTTTGATGGATTTATCAACCGGACGCAACATTCACAACATTCGCGAATGGATTATCAGAAATTGTCCAGTTCCGGTTGGAACGGTGCCAATTTATCAGGCGTTAGAAAAAGTTGGGGGCGTTGCTGAAGATTTAACTTGGGAAATTTTCCGCGACACCCTAATTGAGCAAGCTGAGCAAGGCGTTGACTATTTCACAATTCACGCCGGCGTGCGTTTGCAATATGTGCCGCTTACCGCCAATCGCATTACCGGCATTGTTTCGCGCGGCGGTTCAATTATGGCAAAATGGTGTTTGTCGCATCACAAAGAAAATTTTTTATACACCAATTTTGAAGAAATTTGCGAGATTATGAATAAATATGACGTGGCATTTTCTTTGGGCGATGGATTGCGCCCAGGTTCAATTGCCGACGCCAACGACGACGCACAATTAGGCGAATTAAAAACTTTAGGCGAATTAACCCAAATTGCGTGGAAGCACGATTGTCAAGTGATGATTGAGGGCCCTGGCCACGTTCCAATGCATTTGATTAAAGAAAACATGGACAAACAGCTTGATTGGTGCTTTGAAGCTCCATTTTATACTTTGGGGCCTTTAACCACCGACATCGCGCCTGGCTACGACCATATTACTTCCGCAATTGGCGCGGCAATGATTGGCTGGTTTGGTACCGCAATGCTTTGCTACGTAACGCCAAAAGAACATTTGGGTTTGCCAAATAAAGAAGATGTTCGCGTTGGCGTAATTACCTATAAAATTGCCGCTCACGCCGCCGATTTAGCTAAAGGCAACGCCGCAGCCCGCGCGCACGACGACGAACTTTCTAAAGCGCGTTTTGAATTTAGATGGGAAGATCAATTTAACTTGTCGCTCGACCCCGAAAAAGCCAAATCTTACCACGACGAAACCTTGCCAGCCGACGGCGCCAAAGTCGCCCATTTTTGTTCAATGTGCGGCCCAAAATTTTGTTCGATGAAAATCACGCAAGATGTGCGCGATTATGCAGCGAAACAAAAAGAGGCTGCGGAAGGGATGGATAAAATGAGTGAGAAATTTAAGGAGCTTGGTTCGGAAGTTTACATCAAAAAGGAGTAAAACCTGCCGCTGAAGCTTCGGCTGAACCCGCCGCTGGACTGGGTTTGCAACCCAGTCCAAACGTTCAGAGAACGTCCCCAATTCCGTGTCAATTTAAAAGCTGAAAGAAAATGAGCGTTAGCTCATTTTTTCTCAGCTAATTTTAATTTAAATTGACGGAGAAATTATGACTAAAAAAGCTAGGCAGAATAGTGTTGGT
>CANEUK010000127.1 GCA_947441695.1 Rickettsiales bacterium | reverse complement strand
TGAAGGAAAAACTTCTTTGGTGTTTCGTAGCACCAATTACCAAGCCATTGAAGAATCGGCCAACGAGATGATTGAAATTTTAAATACAATTAAAAGCGACGCCATTTTCAATATTTTAAAATCTTAAAAAATGAACGTTCCTGAATTTAGCGTTTCAGAATTTTCAAGAACCATCAAACGTGTGGTCGAAGATTCTTTTGGTTATGTTCGCATTAAAGGCGAAATTACTGGCTTTAAACGGGCTTCTAGCGGACATTTATACTTTACGCTAAAAGACCAAAATGCCACGCTTTCTTCGGTGCTTTTTCGCGGCGCAGCGCAACTGGTTAATTTTGAAATTGCCGATGGTTTGCAAGTTTGCGCTTCTGGAAAAATCACTACTTTTGAAGGTCGTTCAAATTATCAAATAATCGTTGATAAGCTAGAAATAGCAGGCGTTGGAGCCATTTTAGAAATGATCGAAAAAAGGCGAAAAAAACTTCTCGAAGAGGGTTTATTTGACAAAATTCACAAAAAACAATTGCCGTTTTTTCCTAAAATTATTGGCGTAATAACTTCGCCAACTGGCGCGGTTATTGAAGATATTAAACATCGAATTGAAGCGCGATGTCCAACAAAATTAATTATTTATCCAAGTTTGGTTCAGGGCGAAAAAGCGGCGGCAGAAATTATCGCTGGAATTAAATTTTTTAATTCGTTGAACAACCAACAAAGACCGCAAGTTTTAATAATAGCGCGTGGCGGCGGAAGTTTTGAAGATTTGCTGGCTTTTAATGACGAAAATTTGGTTCGTCAGGTTTTTAAATCAGAAATTCCAATTATTTCAGCCATTGGTCACGAAACTGACACAACTTTGATTGATTATGTTTCAGACTTGCGAGCGCCAACGCCAACCGCAGCCGCAGAAATAGCAACTCCGGTTTTAGAAAATTTGAAAAATCAACTAAATTTTTACTCTGAAAAACTAAGTTTTTTGCCACAAAATTTTTTAGCACAAAATTTTTTGCACCTAAAAAATTTACAACGCTACATCGCCGATCCTTCTCAAACATTGGCTCAAATTGCTCAAAACTTTTTACAAGTTGAAAAAAAATTTGAACTTGCCAAACAAACTTTTTTAGAAAAAAAATCACAAAAACTGCTTTCGTTACAAATTTCTAACCAAACAATTTTTGCCAAAATAAATTTAGCAAACCAAAGAATTGAATTTGCCTTTGAGCGTTTAGAATCAAGATTAGAAGCGTTTTTTAAAAACTCTAAAACCAACTTAGAAAACTTGGCAAAATTGTTAGAATCGAACAATTATAATCAGGTTTTGCAACGCGGTTTTGCTTTGTTAAAAAACCAAAAAGGCGATTTAATTTCTTCGATTTCGATGATAAAACCAAACGAAGAATTTATGATTGAAATGTTTGACGGAAAGACTCTGGCTATAACTAAAAAAATTTTTGAAAATGATCAAAACTCCTAAATTTTGGCTGAAAAAAAACCTGATTTCTTGCGCGCTTTTGCCTTTTAGTTTTGTTTATTTTTGTGGATTTTGGTTGGTTAAATTTTTTACCAAAACTTACAAAATTTCTAAACCAGTAATTTGCGTTGGAAACCTTATTGCAGGAGGTTCTGGCAAAACTCCAACCGCAATTGCAATTGGCAAAATTTTAAACGAAATGTCGGCTGATTTTGCTTTTTTGAGTCGCGGCTACATGAGCGACGGTTCAAGTTTTTTGCTACTTAAAAACGATGATAGCAACAAAGCCGCGCAAGTTGGCGACGAGCCAATATTACTAACCGAAACCGCGCCAACATTTGTTGCAAAAAATCGACTTTTTGGTGCCAAACAAATTGAGCAAATTAATAAATTTAAAATGCTGGTTCTTGATGACGGAATGCAAAATGATTCATTGCATCGCGATTTTACAATTTTGGTGATTGATGGAAAAATTGGTTTTGGCAATAATTTTTTAATTCCCGCCGGGCCAATGCGCGAAACCTTGAATATGGGTTTAAAAAAAGCTGATTTAGTGGTTTTGATTGGCGAATCTTCAGAAAAATTAACGCAAAAACTTAGTGGCAAAAAAATTGCCAAAGCAAAAATTATTCCAACAAATTTAGCAAATTTTCGCGGCAAAAAATTAATCGCTTTTTGTGGTTTGGCTTATCCGCAAAAATTCTTCTCGTTGCTTGAAAATGAAGGGCTTGAAGTTTGTCAAAAAATTTCTTTTAGCGATCATTATCTTTATCAAAAAAGCGATTTAGAAAATTTATGCAAAGCTTCTGAAAGCAAAAATGCCGCGCTAATTACAACCAAAAAAGATTGGGTAAAATTTTCGTCCGAATTTCAAGAAAAAATCTCTTACTTAGAAATTGATTTAGAGTTTGAAAATAAAGAGCTGATTAAAAGTGAATTGAAGAAATTTTTATGAATTTGAAGTTAAAAATTAAGAAGACGCGATATTTGCTAGAATCTTTGATTGTAAGGTTTGGTCTTTGGTTTTTTTTACAAATGAAGCCCCAAAAAGCTTCGGATGTTGCGGCAAAAATTGCCAAATTTATTGGTAAAAAAATTGCCGTTCACAAACTTGCCAAATTAAATTTGGGCAACGCCATGCCAATTTTAAGCCAAAACGAAAAAGAGAAAATTCTTGACGATATGTGGGACAATTTGGGTCGCGTTGTTGGCGAATTTGCTCATATTGCCAAAATCAATTTAGACGAAATTGACAACTTTATTGAAATGTCGCCCCAAACCAAAAACAACCTAGAAGCAATGAAAAAAAGCAAAAAAGGCGGAATTATTTTTGGGGCTCATATTGGAAATTGGGAAATTGGCCCAAAAGTTTTTTTGAAATATGGCTTAAATGTTAGCACCGTTTATCGCCCGCTAAATAACCCTTATGTTGAAAAAATTACCGCCAAATTGCGTGGCGTTGAATTAATTCAAAAAAGTTCGAGCGGAAGTCGTAAAATTATCGATGTAATCAAAAAAGGCGGTTTTGTAATTATTTTGGCTGATCAAAAAATTAGCGAAGGCGAATTGGTAAAATTTTTTCACGACGACGCAATCACCACAACTTCAATTGCTCGAATCGCTTTAAAATACGAAGTTCCTTTAATTTCGGCTCGCGCGGTAAGAATTGGTAAAAATTTTAAATTTTTTGTTGAAGCCAACGAACCGCTTGAAATTGAAAGAACCAAAGACATTAATTTTGATATTTTACAACTTACTCGCCAAATTAATTGCAAGCTTGAAGAGTGGATTACTCAACATCCTTCGCAGTGGTTTTGGGTTCACAACCGCTGGAAAAGATAATTTTTTTATTAATTTTTTACTCAAACCATCTCGCGCTTCAATTTAAGCGTGCGGATAATTTTTAATTTCAACAAAACCTTACAACATGAAACTGCTTTTTAGACTAACTTTATTTGCTTTGATTACTTTTACTTGCTCTTGCGCGATGATTTTTAACAAAAAAAACGTCGATGTTTCAATTAATAGCAACCCTTCTGGTGCCGATATTTTTATTGAAGGAAAAAGTTACGGAAAAACTCCAGCAACCCTAAATATTCAACCAAAAAACTATACGGTAGTTTTAACCAAAGAAGGATATGGCTCAACGCAGCTTAAACTTGAATCTTGGGTAGTAGCAAGAAACGGTAATTGTATGGCTGACGCTCTTGGAGCGATGTTGATTGTGCCTTTATATTCAATGTATTGGTCGGGATATTGCGACGATTTCAAAGAAAAAGATAATTTTGTAAATATTCCTCGCAACGCAAGTTCAGTTTCAAACAATCGATCAAACATTGAATTTGAAACAAACGCCACCGCCGAAACAACTAACTATAATTACAATCAAGATGACTATTACAAAGGAGCCAGAACAAAATATCGCAGATAGTTCGCAGATTTACCTAATTTCTCCTCCGCAAATCGATATAAAAGAATTTTCTAAAAAACTGGAATTGGCTTTAAAAACAAAGCTGGTTTTGGTTTTTCAGTTGCGCTTAAAAAATTATCCAAGCGTTGAAATAGCCAAAATTGCCCAAAATTTAAAGAAAATCTGCCACGACAATAATTGCCTATTTTTAATTAACGATTCTTTACAAATAGCCTTAGATATTGGTGCCGATGGCGTTCATTTGGGCGTTGAAGATGGTTCAATTGCCATTGCTAGAAAAAAATCTCCAAGCAATTTTGTGATTGGTGCAAGTTGCTACGATTCAAAACATTTAAGCCTTGAAGCTGGCGAACAAGGTGCCAACTACATTTCTTTTGGAGCGTTTTTTCCAAGCCAAACAAAAATTTCGCGCGGCAATCCAAGTCCAGAAATTTTAAAATGGAGCAGCGAAATGCTAAATCTTCCAATTGTGGCAATTGGCGGAATAACTGACAAAAACTGCAATTCTTTAGCAAAATCTGGCGCTGATTTTTTGGCAGTTATTTCTTATGTTTGGAACCACCCAAAAGGAGAAGTTGTTGCTTTAAAAAATTTGAACGAAGCCTTAAAAAACAAAAGCCAAAACTCGATTTAAAATCCTATACCAAAACATCTATCTCTTGATAGTGCTAACTTTGTCTTTTTGGTAAAAATTTGTTCAGAAAATGACGCTGTATCACTTGATACAGCTTACATTTTCAGTCGCAATTTTTCCTCAAAAATACTTCGTTATCACTATCAAGAGATA
>CANEUK010000126.1 GCA_947441695.1 Rickettsiales bacterium | reverse complement strand
GTGGTCGGAAGGTTGATTGGCAATTCTAAAATCGCGGTAAATTTTCATTGACTTAATGTGGTTTTTTAAATTTGGCGTTGCCCAAATATGGTCAAGACGACGACCTTTATTGGTTTTAAGCGCATCAAGAGCGCGATAACTCCACCAACTATAAAGTTTTTGCGACGGATTTACAAAAAATCGGTGCGTGTCAATCCAGTTCAGGCTTTGTTGAAGGTTTGTCATTTTTTCCACTTCAATTGGCGTATGCGAAACAACTTTGAGCAATTGTTTGTGCGACCAAACGTCGTGTTCCAGCGGCGCGATATTCATGTCGCCTAACATGATTATTTTTTGGTTTTTTTGTGGTGCAAAAAATTCGCACATCCAATCCAAAAATTTTAATTTGTGATCAAATTTAACGTTCAAAGTCGCGTCGGCAATGTCGCCGCCAGCTGGAACGTAAAAATTATGCACAAAAACTTCACCAATTTTTGTTTGAATTGCTGCGGAAATATGGCGTTTTTGACCATAATTTAACACGTCAGTTTTAACTATTTTGTTCAATGGCATTTTCGACAAAATTGCCACGCCGTTGTAAGATTTTTCGCCCCAAAATTCGACAAATTCAAAGCCTAAATCGCGCACCGCTTCAAGCGGAAAATTTTCGTCGGCGGCTTTTATTTCTTGCAAACAAACCAAATCTGGCGCGGCTTCTTCAACTAATTTTTTTAATAAAGGCAAACGCAAACGCAGCGAATTGATGTTCCACGAAATTATTTTCATTATTCAATTTCGTAGGTAATTGCAACTTTTGAACTGATTTTTTCTTGACCTACTTCTAACTGCCCCAAGGCTTGCGGGGATATTGAGCTATAAGTTCTTGCCATTTCAAATCCGTGTTGAAAACCTTGCGGCTCTTCGCGAAAATCAACAATTTTTTTTAAAATCACGCCTAAGTTTTTAGCGGTTGCAACAGCTTCTAACTTGGCTTTTTCAATTGCTTGGGCTTGGGCTTGCGACTTTAATTTCTCAAGATTTTCAATTGCAAAATTTGGACCATTTACTTCGGCAATTTCAATATTGGCAAGGTCGCTTAAAATTTGTCCGGCTTTGTCAAGATTTCGTAATTTTAGTGAAATTGTTTGCGACGCTTCAAAACCAGTCAAAACTTGTTTTGCTGGCGGACAAATTGATTTTTGACAAGGTTTGGGTTCGTAAGAATATTTTGGCGAAGTGCTGTAATTTGTGGTTTGAATATCGGGCTTTTCAACCCCATTTTGAGCCAGCAATTCTAAGGCGCGATTAGTTTTTTGTGTCATTTTTTGCTGCGCCAAAAAAACATCTTTTTCTTCAATGCGAACGGTAATAACAAAATTTGCCACATCTGGAATTGCCTTAACTTCGCCAATTCCATAAAAAGTGATATTATGCGCTAAAGGCTTTGGCAGCAACATTTGGCAGCTTGTAGCAAAAAATAATATAGCGATAATTATGGTGCTGTCGCAAATTCTACCTTTTGCTGCAAATTTTGTCGTTAGTTTGTTTTTTGGCTCCTCATGGATATCTGTATTCACTGCGTCGCCAAAAAGTAAACTGCCTAAAAATTTTTTGCAAAAGCGGATTTGCGACAGCGCCATTAGGTGAAGTTTTTTCATAAGTTTTTCCTTGGATATAATTTAATTAAAACTCAATTTTCCAACATTTTGCCGCTTGTTCGGCAAGCCATTTTTGTCTTTTTAAAATCGCTTCATGATTCCATTCCTCAAATTCACATATTTGAGAGGTAATTTTGTAAGAATTTTCAAAAAACAATTCCTTCTTTTCCGTGAAAGATTTTGTAGAGGCGTGTTTATTAGTTTTTTTGTCCAACAAAGTCATGTTTCCTAAAGAGCTGGAATCTCCTTCTTCGAAATTGCTCTTTGACCACCAAGGATAAGATTCCCATTTCTGCGGAAGTATGTGTTCTAAAGTTGTTTCGCTTTCATCAATAGAAAATCCATTAGTAATAAATTTTTCTATACGCGTCAGAAGATATCGCGCCTTTTTGTCAGATTGACCAGTTTTTATCTCTTTTCTTAAGAAGTCAGATTTAAAGTCTTCGTCACCGATATAAATTTCTCTTAATTTTTCCTTAATCTGAGAAAGATTTTTTATGCTTTTAGACGAGATTTCCAAAGCAATTTGGTTGTAGATTCTCTCTTGATCATTCGCTTGACGTTGCCCAATCACATTATGGCGAATTGAAACCACATCAATATAAGTGAAGATTTTGCAAAACTCTTCTTTGTTGAAGTTTTTATAAGCCGCCATCAAAAGAGAGTAAGGTTGGCTGATGTTAAAATTTCTTAGAGTTTTTAAAGGATCTTTTGCCGCTTTAAGTTCATCACCAATCCAAAATTCTTCTTCGTAATTTTTATCACTATCAAGCGCGGTAAAAATTTCTGAAGATTCTTGAAGCTCGTTTAAGTAAGAAAATAGCTGTTGTTTATTTGTTATGCTGCCTTTGATGACTCTGAAAAGCTGATTTTGTCTAGTTGATTTATTTTTGCTGTTCCAATGAACCTGAATAAATTGAGAAAAATCAGATTTCCCCAAGTTTTGAGTTATTGCTTCCCATTTTTCTTCGAGCTGCTCAATTTCTTCGTCGCTTATCTGACCTTTTTCGTCAACCATCGAAAATAAATGATTTTTGATCAAATCTGGAGTTGATAATTTCACTCCGCGAGCATTCAAAGTTTCAAAAACTTTATATGCGTTAAGGTCGCTGCTTACGGTTATTGAGGTGAAAAATAAAATATCAGACATTTTGTCAATAAAGCGCGCTATTCCTTCTCCGTCATTGGCAAAAGAGCTGCTTTCTATTTTTTTCACAAAAAACTTTTTTGCTCTCAATAAGAGTCGTTCTGAACTTTTGATTTTAATTTGCTGAATATGTCCACCCAAATTGCATAAAGATCGAAAATAGGACTGGTTATTTTTATTAAGCTTTAGCTTTGGCTTGGTAATTAAAGAAACTGGGTCTGTAAATCCAATGTAAGTACTTTTTAAAGCTTCTAATCGCATACTATTGTTGCTTTTGTCTAAATCGCTTGAACTCTTCTGTATTATCCCATTGATGTTTTCTAGCGCTGCTAAAATCAATATCATCAAGGTGGTAATTCTTTGTTGCCCATCGATTATCTTAAACTCTTTATCATTAACCGGTTGCAGCACCAAATAACCCATGTAATGACTTTGATCTTCAGAATTTTTCTGTTCCATTTGTTCAGCAATATCTTGCCACAAATCTTCCCAATGTTCACTATCCCAAGAATAATCTCGCTGAAATTTCGGCACGATATAAGTGATGCCGTTACCAATAATTTTACGGAAAGATTCATTAGAGGTGTTAAAATTTTTTGACATAATTTTGCTTAATTTATTTTTTTTCCAATCTTGGAAAAATCGCTTTTGGTTCGTTGATTTTATGCCCAGTTTCCAAAGCGTGTTTTTTATTAACAAAGTCAAGACTTCGTTCGTTAGCGTCAGTTTGTAAAATATCCAAAATTTTGCCCGCCAAACTGATGCAAAATGGCTGCAACGCAAGCGCAATCACGCGTAGATTTTCTGCGATCACCGATAAAATCAGATTCATTTCTTCTAATTTATTTTCCTTTTTTAAATTCCATGGAGCCTTGATATTAAAGAACTCGTTACATTTTGAAGCATGCGCCAAAATTTCTCCAATCGCTTGATCAAAAGCAAGATTGGTCATTTTTTGCGAAATTTTTTCTTTTAATTCGTAGGCGTTTTTTAGCAAATCTGTCGCATCTAAATACCTGCTAAAATCAACAATTTGCGCCTCATTATTTTTGAAAATCATCGACAAAGATCTTTGCGCTAAATTGCCAATATTATTTGCTAATTCGGCGTTAATTCTGGTTAAAAAACTTACTCGCGAATAATCGCCATCATTGCCAAACGGAACTTCGCGCAGCAAAAAATATCTAAAATAATCAATTGCGGTTTCGCGATTACAGCCAAAAGACTCCAGCCATTCTAATTCTTTCAGCGGATCAATAACATTTCCCACTGATTTAGAAATTTTCTGCCCCGAATTTGTCCACCAACCATGAGCATAAATTGAATGCGGAATATTCAAATTCGCCGCCATCAAAAAAGCTGGCCAATAAACAGCGTGAAAACGTACAATGTCCTTACCAACTATGTGTAATGGAGATTCGGAAGTATTATGCCAAAATTTTTGAAAAAGTTCGTTGTTTTCATCGGGAAATCCAAGGGCCGAAATGTAATTTGCTAAAGCGTCCAACCAAACATACATCACGTGTTTTTCGGCGCCGGGAACTTTTACACCCCAAGAAAATGAAGTGCGCGAAATTGATAAATCTTTCAACCCGCCTTTCACAAAAGACACAACTTCGTTAAAACGCGATTGCGGGCGAATGAAGTCGGGCGCGGCTTCGTAAAGCATTAATAATTTATCTTGAAAAGCGGAAAGCTTGAAAAAATAACTTTCTTCTTTGTGCCAAGTAACTTCGGCACCAGTTGGCGCTTTGCCATTTATTAATTCATCTTCGGCGTAAAAAGCTTCATCGCGAACTGCGTACCAACCTTCGTAAGTGCCTTTGTAAATCGCGCCATTTGCTTCTAAAATTTCCCAAAATTTTTGCGCTCCTTTTTTATGACGTTCTTCGGTGGTGCGAATGAAATCATCGTTCG
>CANEUK010000125.1 GCA_947441695.1 Rickettsiales bacterium | reverse complement strand
TGAAAAATACATAAAAATTAAAAAACAAACCGAGCTAGAAAGCTTTAAAAGCTTAAGTCTAAGCCTAATTGATAAAAATAAATTCGAATACCAAAAGAACCCAAATAAACCTCGCACCACTGTTTTTATTATTGGCGAAAGTTTGCGAAATGACTACTTTTACAGCATGTTAGAAAAATTTTCACCCGAGCTAAAAAATGATAAAAATATTTTATTTTTTAAAAATGTTAATGCTTGCGAAACCTCAACTCGTAAGTCAATTCCTTGCTTACTTACCGATGTTGATAATAAAAATTGGCAGAATTTTTTAAACTCGGTCAATCTAATTGACGTCTTTAATAAAGTTAATTTTAAAACTTATTGGATAGATAATCAGAGTCTTTACGGCTATTTTGACTCTAATTATTCGCTTTTAGCTAAATCTTCTGATGTTGTGATTGAACAAAAATACATCAACAGCAACACCCGAAGTTACAGTAATTACGACGAAGTTCTTCTGCCTTACTTAAAACTAGCAATTTCAGATAAAAATTCTCAAAAAAAAGATAAATTTATTATAATTCATTTGCTTGGAAGCCATTGGCATCTCGATTCGCGCTATCCTGAAAATTTTGCGATTTATAGTCCGCGCTGCAAACTTGGCAAAGAAGCGTCATCTTGTTCAAAAGAAGAATTGACCAATTCTTACAAAAACTCGGTGGTTTATAGCCTAGATGTTCTAAAAAAAATTCTAAAACTTCTTGCTGACGAAAACGCTTTAGTTTTTTTTACACCCGATCACGGAGTTTCTCTTGGCGAAAATGGAAAGCTGGGAAATGCATCTGACGGAATGCCGTTCGAGCAAATTTCGGTTCCGATGTTTATTTGGCATAGCAATATTTATAAAAAAGAAAACCAAAGCATCGTTTCTAGCTTAAATAAAAATTACGCTAAAAAGTTGGGCAAAAATCTGACTCACGAATATGTTTTTCATTCTTTGCTTGGTTGTTCAAAAATTGAATCAAGTTTGATTAAAAAAGATTTTAATCTTTGCCAAATGTCTAATTTTTCAAAAAAAACCCAAATAAAATAACCTAACTTGCGAATCAAAAGCAGAAAGGACTTCATCTTATCGCTAGAGTTAGACAAAACATGATAAATAGCGCAGCGCGGCAAGTAAAACGAATAAATTTTTGTTAAGAAAACTTGGAATCATCAAAACAATCTTCGAGCAATTAAAAGATTTCCGACATCTTGTTTATACCAAATACCGATCAAAATCAACTACTTACACCATCATTCTTTCCTCACTACTTGCTTATATGCCAAACCTAAACAAACCTAGGATTTGTCTGAATTGGGTTGAGTTTGTTTAAGCGCAACTGGAATTATAATAACATGAATTTGATCGGAATAAATTTTGACTTTTTATTTGTGTGGTTGCTAAAGTGCCGCTCGCAAAATCTTTATTTGATTTTCAATTTGTCTTTGTGCCTCTGTGGCGGAATTGGTAGACGCGATAGACTCAAAATCTATTGTCCCCTGGGACGTGTCCGTTCGATTCGGATCGGAGGTACCATCTAAAAAAATAAATGCCTAATTTTGTCGACATCTTTAAAGCTGCTTTTCTTGGAATAATTGAAGGATTAACTGAATTTATTCCAATTTCGTCTACCGCGCATCTCATAATTTTTTCTCATCTGGTTGAGTTTCAATCTATAAAAAACAACTTATTTGAAATTGTAATCCAATTTGGCGCAATTTTGGCAATTTGTGTAATTTACCGCAAAAAAATTCTTTCCATTGCACTAAATTTAAAACAAAAAAATCAGCAAAAATTTTTATTAAACCTGATTATAGCTTTTTTACCAGCAGCCTTGATTGGAAGTCTTTTTCACGATTTAATTAAAAAATTTCTCTTTTCGAATTTGGTAATTGCAATCAGTTTAATTTTTGGTGGAGTTGTGATGATTTTAGTTGATTATCCTAAAAAAAACTCATCTTCAAAAATACCAGAGAAAAAATCGATCGAAGACATTGAAAACATCACTCCAATATCGGCTTTCAAGATTGGTCTTTTTCAATGTTTGGCAATGATTCCAGGAATTTCACGTTCTGGCGCTACTATAATTGGCGGTCTTTTGCTTGGATTAAACAGAAAGGTTGCCACCGAATTTTCATTTTTTTTAGCAATTCCAGTAATCGCAGCTGCAAGTTTTTACGACGTTTTTAAAAATACTTCTGAACTCACAAATTCAAACATTCAAATAATTTTAGTTGGATTATTTGCTGCATTTTTTTCATCAATTTTGGTAATAAAGTGGTTTATCAACTTTGTGAGCAATAATAGTTTTATACCTTTTGGAATCTACAGAATAACCCTTGGGTTTGTGATTTTATTTTTAATTCTTTAAGAAATTTTATTAGCTCAATACTCAATCAAAGAAGGACAAAAAATTAGTCGTTTGCAAAGCCAGAAATTTTTGTAAAAAAAACTTCTAAAAATAATTTTTACACAAGACAAAAACTTGCAATTACAAAAACCACTTATTAAGTTGCGCCGCTCTTATTAAAAACTAGCTTGAACAAACGCAAACTTAGTTTGAACCTTAAGCTAGTTTTCAATTCAACTTAAGCACATCTTCTTAATAAAAGGCCCCTTCGTCTAACGGTTAGGACACCACCCTTTCACGGTGGTAATACGGATTCGAATTCCGTAGGGGTCACCATCAATTATCACACAAAAAATCTTCTGAAAATGAGTCTATTTTTGAAAATCAAAAATCTGATTCAATATCAAAAAAATTCAAAACAGCTCTTAAAATTTTTAATAATTGGCGCGCTTTCTACCTTAATTAGCTATTCAACTTTTTTTTCCACGTTGCGTTTTTTTGCTTGGCATTATTTGTTGGCAAATTTGGCGGGATTTATTGTAAGCGTTGGATTTAGCTATTATTGCAACCAACGTTGGACATTTAAAAACGCAAATATTCCCAAACCAATTGAAGATATCGATTCAAATAAAAACCAACCCAAATTCTCTCAAAAATCGAATTTGAATGAGCATAAACGGAGTTTTGCGAACTATTTTTTGTTCTATTTTTGTTCGCTTTTGGTTGCTACAATTTCACTAAAAATTCTTGTCGATTTTTTTGGCATTATTCCCGAAATTGCCAGCATTATCAATATTGCGGGAATGACTGGAATTAATTTTTTGGGGTTAAAATTCTTAGTTTTTAAGAAATAGTTTATCGTCTTTTTCATAGAAAAAACGCGCGCCTTTTTGCAAAAAATCAATATTATCGATCTTTATTTTATCGCTCGCAACACAAGCCGGAAGCTCATATTTCTTGGTTAAATTCACAATCACGTCAAAATCATTTTGGCAAATTTCTGAAATTTTATTACGCTTTAACAGCACTAAAATTTTTTGTTTTTCTTGAATAACACATCTTTTTTCGTTGCAAAATATCTCTTTTTTTGGGTGCGAAATCAACGACTTAAAATTCTTTTCATTCATCTTTTTCATCCAAAAATCTTTAGTTTTTGAATTTTTCAAATCTTTTGAAAAAACTAGTCCGTCTTCTTGCTTGTAAATAGCAAAAAATCTTTGTTTGGCATCAAATAAAATTTTAGGTTTTTGATTGTTAAAGATTGTTAAAAAAGACAGCGCAAAAATTACAATTCCAATCAGGCGCAGCCAGCTTTTAAAAAGACAAACAATCAACAAACCAACAATTGCCAAAAACACGCCAAAGTTTGAAATTTGTGGGCTTAAAAATTGTGAAAAATCTAAGTTCGCAACAAATTCAGCAATTTTTTCAAGACCAAAAATTCCTTTTCCCATTCCAAATAAAGCATATTTTTCTAAGCCAAAAGGCATTAAAAAAATCGCCAAAAATCCCAGCGGCATCACCAAAAAACTAGTTAGCGGAATTGCTAAAATATTTGCCACAAAACCAAGAAGCGCAACACTTTGAAAACTATGCATTAAAATTGGCGTAGTGGCAATTTGAACCAAAATTGACAATAAAACTATCTCGCCAAAATACCAAAAAATGCGACGCGAAAATTGTTGATTTTTGGGTCGATTTCTTCCTTCAAAAAAACAACACAAAACCAAAATTGCCACAAAAGAAAGTTGAAAACTTAAATTAAAAACAGCGTAAGGATTTTGTAAAATCAACAGCAGCGCGCCCAACATTATTGCGCGTTTAGCATTAACTTTTTCGGCAAAAAATAACGCCAAAAGTCCAAACAAAACAAACAAAAATGCGCGTTTAGCCGGAATTGGAGAACCTGCAATTTTTAGGTAAAAATAAGCACCAAAAATTGCCGCAATTGCCGCAATTTTTTTAAGATCAAAATTGAGTGTTAAAAATTGGCTGCGCGATAAACAAAAACGGGTCGCGCCAAAAAAAATTGCCGCCGCCAAAGACAAATGAAAACCCGAAATTGACAATAAATGCGCCAATCCAGAAATTCGAATTTGCGCAAGAAGTTGTGGCGAAATTTGGGTTTGATCGCCAATTAAAAACGCCAACGCAATTGCCGCAGAATCACCTTTTAAAGAGTTTAAAATTTGCGCACGAAACTTTTGACGCACTTCTAAAAACCACTCTTCAAGGCTTGAAATTTGTGCTTTTTGCAAAATTTTAGCTTCGCCCAAAGCAAATCCAAAAGCGCTGATTTTTTTAAATTTGGCATCAAAAGCAAAATTAAAATCAT
>CANEUK010000124.1 GCA_947441695.1 Rickettsiales bacterium | reverse complement strand
TGCCGCAAAATATTTGCGACAAAGTTGAAGCCGATGTTAAAAAATTAAGCGACGAAATTGCCGCGCATTTAGACGACAAAAAAGCTGGTCAAAAAATTAAAGATGGTTTGAGCCTTGCTATTATTGGCGCGCCAAATGTTGGAAAATCTAGTTTGATAAATTTTTTGGCGGAAAGCGAAGTGGCAATTGTTTCGAAAACCCCCGGAACCACGCGCGACGTGGTTGAAGTTCATTTGTCAATTGCTGGCGTTGCGGTGAAAATTTGCGACACTGCGGGTTTGCGCGAAACTTCTAACAAAATTGAGGCGGAAGGAATCAAGCGCGCTTTGCAAAAAGCCGCTGCGGCTGATTTGAAGATTTTTTTAATCGATGCCAAAAATCCAATTTTACGCGAAGATTTGATTGACGAAAACACAATTGTGGTGGTGAATAAAATTGATCTTGTCGACAATAAAAAAATTTCTAAAGAAAATTTAAAAGACGTTTTAAATGTTTCTTTAACCAATAAAATCAATACTTTTGAGCTAATAAAAAAAATTGAAGAAAAAATTTTAAAAATAATTCCCACGCAAAATTCTTTGCTAATCACGCAAGAGCGTTATCGAATTGCTTTAAAAAATGCGGTCGAAAATTTAGAAAATTTTTCTTTGGAAAAAAATATTGAATTAGCGGCCGAAGATTTAAGATTGGCGGCGCGCGAAATTGGTAAAATTAATGGCAAAGTTGACATTGAAAATATTTTAGACGTAATTTTTTCACGTTTTTGCATTGGAAAATAAACTTCGCAATGAAACTATTATTGATTAAAAAACGTTCTATACCAAAAATTATTGCGGATGAGTTGATTTATTCGCTGCGTAATCAATTCAAAAGCGCGCCAAATTAGGCTTAAGTCGAATTTTATTGAGTATAAAACCTTCTTCCAAACCAAATAACCCCATTTATTTCTAAAATTGAGTTTTGTAGTTGTTCCTTCAATTGGAACTTTAACCCTTAATGCTAGCAATTTTATTTCCTTGCATCCGGCTCTTATTAACGAGATTGCGGGTCATGGTTTGGCGCACGTTCTTTATAGCCACGTTCGCAAAAGTAGTCGCTCGCGCGGAATCAGCCGTAGACAAGCTAGAATGGTCACTAATAGAAGGCGGCGTTGGTTTGTTGACAATATCATTATGCATCACAAAAGAATTCACGATCGCAACCGTGAACTTGTGGTTAAAGACGCTAGAACCAAAGCCTTAGAAAGGCGCAAAAAGCTAGAAAAAGAGCAACAACAAATAGAATCTGCAACGCTTGAACATAAAAGAGAAAATTCAACAAATTGGCATCAACAAGCCCTTTTAAAACAACGCGGCAATAATTTAAAAGAAAGATATCAAGCAAGAAGGTTGCGCGCTCAAAGTCGTTGGTCGGTTGTTATGCAAATGCAAAAAGGAGAAAGTGAAAGCTAAAAATTTGGGAAGGTTTTTTAGATTATTTTATTCTCTGTGATATGGATGCCCGTCAATTATGGTTTGAGCTCGATAAATTTGTTCAATTAAAACCGTTCTAACCATTAAATGCGGCAAAGTCATCAAGCCAAAAGAAATTTTTAAGTGATTTTTTTCGAGTAATTTTTTTGCCAAACCATCGGCGCCACCAATTACAAAAGTTAAATCAGATTCGCCATCATTAGCAAAATTAGAAATTAATTTGGCAAAGTTTTTACTGGTAAATTCTTTTCCTTTTTCGTCGAGTAAAATTAATTTTGAATTGGGCTTGAGTGCTTTTAAAATAAGATCTCCTTCGCCTTCTTTTGATTTTTCAATCGGCATGTTTTGCGAATTTTTTAATTCAAGTTCTTTAAGTTCAACTTTCCATTTTAGACGCTTTAAATAGTTTTCAAAAACCAATTTATGAGGCGAGTTTTCAAATTTTCCAATTGACAGAATTTTTATTCGCATAATTTTTTGCTAGTTTGTTTGTTTTTAATCAAATTTTGTTAAGTGATGAAAATTGCAATTTATCCAGGAACTTTCGATCCAATAACTTTTGGTCACCTAGATATAATCAAAAGAGCCAGTGAACTTTTCGATCATTTAATCATTGCCACCGCCAAAGATAACTACAAAAATCCGCTTTTTTCTTTGGACGAAAGAGTAAATTTAATTGAAGAAGAAATAGCTTTTTTAAACACCAATAACCAAATTTCGGTTGAAAAATTTGAAGGTTTGTTGGTTAAATTCGCCGAGAAAAAAAATGCCAAAATAATTGTGCGCGGCTTACGCGCAGTATCTGATTTTGAATATGAATTTCAAATGTTTGGTATGAATTCAAAACTTAACTCTGAAATTCAGACAATTTTCCTTCCCGCTTCTGAAACCAATCATTTTATTGCTTCGCGCTTGGTTAAAGAAGTTGCTCGACTTGGCGGCGACATTTCAAAATTTGTATCAAAAAATGTCTCTATAAAATTAGCCCAAAAACTAAACTTGCCTCAATCGTGATTCTAAAAGATGAAATTTGGATATTAAGCGACGAAAGACTCGGAACCATTTCTCAAAGTATTGGTTTGGCTGAAGAAATTGGAATTGATTACAAAATCATCAACTTTTCTTACAGTTTTTTTGCCAAACTGCCGAACTTTTTTTTAAGTTTTTTTGGTTTAGGCATTAAGCGCGAAAGCCTTGAGAAGTTTAAAAATCTAAACCAATTTCCAAAATTGATAATTTCTGCTGGCAGAAAATCTGCTTTGGTTGCACTTTTTTTAAAAAAACTTTCGAAAAATCAGAGTAAAATAATTCAAATAATGAACCCAAATTTGAGTTTAAAAAAATTTGATTTTGTTATTTTGCCAAAACATGATAAAGTTGATGAAAACAAATTTTCTAACGTAATTTCAACTATCGGCTCTTTGACTAGAATTAATGAAAAATTAATCGAAAGCGAACGCCAAAAATTTTCTACGTGGTTTGCTAATATTAATAAACCAAAAATTGCCTTATTAATTGGTGGAGATTCAAAAAAAACTAAGTTCAAAATATCTTCGGCAGAAAAATTAGCTAAAATTTCTTCTAAAATTACCAATAATATGGAAGCAATTTTGCTTGTTTTAACCAGCCCAAGAACTGGAAAAAAACTTGCAAAAGCAATTGAATCAAACCTTGAATGCGATTTTAAGTTTTTTGATTGGCGCAATTTGAAAAAAGAAAATCCATATTTAGCAATTTTGGCTTATGCTGATTTTTTTATTCTTAGCGGAGATTCGGTTTCAATGATTTCTCAATGCTGTTCAACTGGAAAACCTGTTTATATTTTTGATGAAAAAAAAATTTCTGCCAAAAAGCACCGCAATTTTCAACAAAACTTAATTGATAAAAATTATGCTAAAAAATTAGCAAAAAATTTAACTATTTTAGAAAATTTCTTGCCAAAAAAATTACAAGAAACCAAAAGGGTTGCTAATATTATTAAGACTAAGTTTTAAATCGTCTTTACAACTTGTAATTTCAGGGTCTTTTAACTTATCAAAGCTACAAAATTTTGTTAAAAAATTGGATAAAATCTAATAATCAAAAAAATATCTTCGCCAAAATTGCGACTTTCTTTTTGCTGCTTTTTGTTTTTTCTTCATGTTCAGACCAAGGATGCATTGAAGCCGACGACTTTGGCGAGTATGAATCGCAAACTATCGAAGTTTTAGCTAGCGCCTCTGAAGATAGCTGCTCTTATGACTACTCTAAAGAAATTGATAGTCAGCCATCTGGAATAAAAGATTGCCTCACAGTGGGAAGCGTAACAATATATGACGATGAAGGTTTAGAACATAAAAATGATGGATTGGATGCGACCAAAAGTAAAAAATCATCAGCTGGTAAAACCATAGGATGTTCTGGATTTATCGATTCAAAATTGAAAAACATTTGTATTGATTCATGTGTTCAAACATGCTTAGCAAAACCAGCTTCAGGAAGCGATTCCGAACCAAACTGGGTTACGACCGACAAAAAACTATCTGGTCTAAATTCTGGCGTGACTATCGCTCCTGGAACGCAAGTTTATATCAGGGCAGTTGGAAATGTTTCACTTGGTGGCAACTTTGAATACAAAAATATTTATGTTCAGGCCGCTAATTATCAACCTCACTCAAAAGATGAAAATTGGGTCAATAAATTTTTTGACGTAAGATCGGGTCAATCTTTAAACCTAGAATTTAATGGAAAATGGAATAATGGCACATCAGAAATTGGTGCGGGTCCTAGTAAACTAAGTCCTAGTGGCGATAGCGATAGCGACAAAAAAATATATAATGGCGCAAAAAGATTAGTGGCTTATTTAATTGAACATCCAAGTGGCTATGAATTTAATAATGCTGAGGCAACTGAAGAAACAGGGTCAAAAGGCGTTCCGCTTTTGCCAGATTATAGGGCATGGAGTTGTTCTTATTCAGATGTAGCAGTAGATGAAAAGCTAATTCAATCAAATTGTTCAAACGCAGCAAAAGGCTATACTGACAATGGATATACTAAAGTTTTAGATTCAGAGGCTGCAAAAATATTTCCTATTTCTTCTGCGTCAAAAAATGATGGATTGGGTTATTATGGTGGAATGATCAGATGGAACGGAGATGGTTTATATCCAGACGGCAATTTTGAAGCGACGGCAACGGGCAGAAAATACAAACCCTTTGATAGCATTACTTGCGACATCTCTACCAATAACTGCTCA
>CANEUK010000123.1 GCA_947441695.1 Rickettsiales bacterium | reverse complement strand
AGCGTCTGATATATATTTTGGTTACTTTGTTTGTGCCGTTAATTCTTTTTTTATCGATGTTTTTTTGGCAAAAATATATTTTGCCGAAATTGAATAAAAATAATGAAAAGACTGATTATCTAATCCATCTTTTATCAAAATCAGGAATGATTATTTCAGGTTTTTATTTGTGGCTTGGCAGTTTTTTATTAGTTGCTACATCGGATTTCTTTTCAGAAGTTGTGCAAAGTGATGAAATTTATAAAATTCAGGTAGAAATTTATCGATCATTATACGTAGTTTTGGCTGGGTTTCTAATGGCTGGATCAGCTATTTATTATGACGCCTTTGCGAACAAATCTTTCAAGAAAAAAACTAGCATAATTGTTTTTGCGATTATGGTCGCATATAGCTTTTTTATATGCAGCTTCAGCTTGTTTGACGAATATAGTCTAAAAGAATATTCGATAAATTTTAGTCCAGTAGTTTATCCGATAATCCAAACTTATTTAGGGAAAATCCCATTAATTGACTTAAAAAGCCTTTACGGGCTGCATCCGTTTTTTTTCCAGCCATTGTTTAATTTATTTGAGCCAAGCGTTTTGGCTTTAAGTGTGATTTTAGCATTGATTTCATTGATATCACTTATCTCGATAGCCTTTTGTCTATTTAAGATAATTGAGAATAAAATCATCGCCTTAATCACATTTCTGACGTTTATTTATTTTCAGAATTTTGCTTGTACTTGGTGGCCACATTCAGGTGCTATTGCTTTTCAATATGAATCTATCCGCATCTTTTTCCCATCTTTACTCTTAAGTTTTCTCTATTTTTTCTTACAAAAACCAACCGCGCGCAAATATTTTTTTGGTCTGTTGTTTTTTTCTTTTGCCACCATTTGGAATATTGATACCGGAGTTCCGACATTCATTGTCTTATTTCTAATTTTGGGTTATGAAAAATGTTTTTTACGCGGTAAAAAATTTAGTTTTAAAGATGCTCTCATCCATCTTTTTTGGGCAACAACAATTCTATTTTTAGTGTGGTTTAGTTTTTTTGCCTTTTTAAAAATCTCCAACGGAAAATTACCGGATATTTCTTTGCTCGCCTACGGTCAAAAAGCGGCATTCGAATTTGGATATTCGATGATGGCAATAAAGCGGTGGGGTTTTTGGTATTTCCCAATCTTGATTTATGTTAGTGGAATTGTGTTTGCGATTTATATTTTTTTGAATCGAAAATTTTCTATGCAAAATCATTTTATCTTGGTTTTAACATTGCTTGGAATTGGAATTTTTACTTATTTTATTGGTCGCAGCCATAACTCAAATATCTTTCATACCAGCTATCCAGCCTTGATGTTACTCGCTATTTTTGCTGATAAATTTTGTGCTACATTTACTCGTCAAAATTTTGTGCTTTTCCTGCCAAAAATAAAATCCGAAGCCTTATTTCTTGGATTTCCTTTAGTATTTCTTTGCTATTTTTCTGCGGTAAGTTTTTTTCAAATTTATAATAATAAAGCAATGCGGGAAAATTTTATTTCCCAAAAATTCAAGCCTGATCCAGATCTTTATTGGATAAAGCAGATTGAGTTTATAAAAAATCGCATTCCAAAAAGTGCAGAAAAAACCCCAAGAAGCGACATTCTAATCTTACAAAACAACAATCTGGATTATTATTTTGCATTAGAGATGCGCGCCAAATTTCCACTGAATTATGCCAATTTATTGCATATGTTTTACAAAAAAGAATATGAAGAATTGCTTGAAGAAATTTTAGCCAAACGTGAAAAATGGGTAATTTGGTCGCAGAGAAAATCTAAAGAAATTTCAGTTTTTTCTCCTGAAGAAATTGCTGAAATCAGGGAATTATTGCAAAAAAATTATAAAATTTTAGATCAAATGATTGATGAAAAAGCAGAGTTAGTAATTTACGAAAGAATGTGATTTGATATATGTCAAAGCTAAGCAACTGAACTTGTATTGAAATTTGATCCACACAAAATACCAAAAAAACGTCAATAATTTTCAAATAAAATGTCCGACCAAATTAAAATCACTTTTCCAGACGGTGCTGCGCGTGAATTTGTTCGTGGAATTTCTGGTGTTGAAATCGCCAAATCAATTTCAATTTCTTTGGCTAAAGTTGCTTTGGCAATCAAGGTAAATGGTGAGGCGCGCGATTTATCGCGGGCAATTGAAACTGATGCAAAAATTGAAATTATCACGCCCAAAAGTGGCGCGGATGCTTTGGATATTATTCGTCATGACGCGGCGCATTTAATGGCGGAAGCGGTGAAAGAATTATTTCCCGAAACGCAAGTTACAATCGGGCCAGCAATTGAAAATGGATTTTATTATGATTTTGCCCGCAAAAATCCTTTCGCTTTGGATGATTTAGAAAAAATTGAAAATAAAATGCGCGAAATTGTAAAACGCGACGAAGCTTTGGTGCGCGAGGTTTGGAAGCGTGACGACGCGGTGAAATTCTTTCAATCAATTGGCGAAAAATATAAAGCCGAAATCATTTCTTCAATTCCGTCTGACCAAGATATTTCACTTTATCGTCAGGGAAATTTTATTGATCTTTGTCGCGGGCCGCACGCACCTTCAACTTCTCACATCAAACATTTTAAATTGATGAAACTGGCTGGCGCTTACTGGCGCGGCGATGCCAAAAATGAAATGTTGCAAAGAATTTATGGAACAGCTTGGGAAAGTGAAGAAAGTTTAAAAAATTATCTGCATGTTTTGGAAGAAGCTGAAAAGCGCGATCACCGCAAAATCGGCCGCGAAATGGATTTATTTCACATTCAAGAAGAAGCCGTAGGATCAGTGTTTTGGCACCCGAAAGGCTGGACAATTTTTCGCGAAATTGAAAATTATATTCGCGCTAAACTCGAAAAAAATAATTATGTTGAAGTAAAAACTCCGCAATTAATTGATAAAGTTTTGTGGGAAAAATCGGGGCATTGGGAAAAATTCCGCGAAAATATGTTTATTGCTGAAAGCGAAGAAAGAACTCTGGCGGTGAAGCCAATGAATTGTCCGGGGCATATTCAAATTTTTAACCAAGAGTTAAAATCTTACCGTCAATTGCCGCTTAGAATGGCCGAATTTGGCTCTTGTCATCGCAACGAATCTTCGGGTTCGCTTCATGGAATCATGCGCGTGCGCGCCTTTACGCAAGACGATGCCCATATTTTTTGCGAAGAAAGTCAGGTTAATTCTGAAACTGTGGCATTTTGTGAATTGTTAAAAGAAGTTTATAGTGATTTTGGTTTTGAAAATGTGAAAGTTAAATTTTCAACCCGCCCGCTAGTGCGCGCTGGAACAGATGAAACTTGGGATAAGGCTGAAGCAGCTTTGTCGGAAGCTGTGAAAGCGGCCGGTTTGGAATGTGAAATTAATCCGGGTGAGGGCGCATTTTATGGGCCAAAACTTGAGTTTACTTTAGTTGACGCAATCAAGCGCGAATGGCAATGCGGAACTTTGCAAGTTGATTTCATTTTGCCAGAAAGGCTTGATGCCAGCTATATCGCAAGCGATGGAACCAAAAAACGTCCCGTTATGTTGCATCGCGCAATTCTTGGAAGTTTTGAAAGATTTATCGGCATGTTGATTGAAAATTATGCTGGAAAATTTCCACTTTGGCTGGCACCAACTCAAATTGTTATTGCCACAATTACCAATGATTCAGATGGATATGGCGCGCAAGTTTTTGAAAAATTGAAAGCGGCGGGATTTAGGGTTGAAGGCGATTTTGACGCGCAAAAAATCAATTATAAAATCCGCGAACATTCTTTGAAAAAGGTTCCATATATTTTAGCAATTGGAAAAAAAGAAGCCGAAAATGGCTCGGTTTCAGTGCGTAAATTAGGCGAGGAAACTCAACACGTGATGGCTTTGTTAGAGTTTATTGAAAATGCAAAACATCAAATTTTAGCAAAAAAATGAAAAATTTAAAAAATACTTTTTCTTATTTGCTGCCATCAATTTTGTCTTTGACGATTTTAGCGTTATTTTGGCAGTTGTGGAAAACAGATCTTCGTCAACCGATTTTTAGTTATAGCGGCGATGAAATATTTAATTCTTTTATTATTAAGAACATCATAAATGGCGGCTGGTGGTATTCTTCTGAATTTGTTGGACTGCCACATTTTGGCGAAAAGTTTTTGATGCATGATTTTCCGATTCATGCCGATTTTTTTAATTTTTTTATCATAAAAATTTTTACTTATTTTTCGTCAAACCCGTTTTTAATTCTAAATAGCTTTTTCATTTTTACTTTTGCGCTGATTTCAAGCACCTCTTTTATTTGCTTAAAAAGTTTTAAAATTAGCAATTTTACCTCAACTTTAATCAGCGTTTTATACGCTTTTACATTTTACCATTTTGCACGCAATTCTGGTCATGCTTTTTTGGCGAATTATAGCACAATTCCTTTGGTTGTAATGGTTTCGCTTTGGATTGTTTTAGACGAAATCAAGGTAGTTGGTTTAAACAATAAACAGCAATTTTGTTTTGCACCAAATAAACAATTTTTTGCTGGGCTAGCTGTTTCTGGTTTTGTAGCAATGAACGGGGCTTATTATTCGGCTTATTCTTGCCTGATTTTTGTTTTTGCGTGGCTTTTAAATTGCTTGAAAACTGGCGGTTTTTTTAATCGAAAATTTGTGACCATATTTTTCTTTATTGCGTTGATAGTGGTGGTTCAAGCTATTATT
>CANEUK010000122.1 GCA_947441695.1 Rickettsiales bacterium | reverse complement strand
TTCTAATTCTTCTAACTCTTCAAAAGATAGTTGGGACAAGGGTTTTGTCTCAAAAATTTGCGGCGTTGTTTTAGATAACGGGCAAAAAATTTTTTCAACTTGCGTTGTTCTTACAACTGGCACTTTTTTGCGTGGCGTAATTCATATTGGAAATAGCAAAACCAACGCTGGTCGCTTTGGCGAAGAGCCAACAAGCGGAATTTCAAAAACTCTCGAATCTCACAATTTTTCTTTAGCGCGTCTTAAAACTGGAACTCCGCCTAGAATCGAAAAAAATTCTATCGATTTTTCGCAGCTCGAAGAACAAGCTGGCGACAATCCGCCGCAGCCTTTTTCTTATTTGAACGCCAAAATAGAAGTGCCGCAAATTTCGTGTTTTATTACTTATACCAACCAAAAAACTCACGAAATTATCAAAAATAACTTGAGCAAATCTGCGATGTATGGCGGCTATATTTCTGGAATTGGCCCTCGATATTGCCCTTCGATTGAAGATAAAATTCACCGTTTTTTTGACAAAGAACGTCATCAAATTTTCTTAGAGCCAGAAGGCTTAAACAGCGATTTAATTTATCCAAATGGAATTTCAACTTCGCTTCCGCTTGACGTTCAAATTGAATTTTTAAAAACCATCAAAGGCCTAGAAAATTGTCGCGTAGCGCAAGCTGGCTACGCAATTGAATATGATTTTGTTGATCCGCGTGAATTGTTGCCAACTTTGCAAACTAAAAAAATTAACGGACTTTTTTTTGCTGGACAAATTAACGGAACCACGGGCTACGAAGAAGCCGCGGGGCAGGGAATTGTTGCTGGAATTAACGCAGCTTTGGTTGCCAAAAATTCGCCGCAAGAATTTGTGCCAAACCGCGCCAATAGCTATATTGGCGTGATGATTGACGATTTAACTTCGCTTGGCACGCAAGAGCCTTATCGAATGCTAACTTCGCGTGCCGAATATCGTTTGAGCTTGCGCGCCGACAACGCCGACATGCGTTTGACTGAAATTGGAATTGAAATTGGAGTGGTAAAAAAAGAACGCGCCGAATTTTTTAAAGCCAAAAAAGAGAAAATTATTTTAGCTAAAAAATTGCTCGAAAGCTTGAAAATTTCGCCAAACAAGCTTGCCGAATTTGGCATTAACATCAAGCAAGATGGCGTGTTGCGTAGCGCGTTTGAGTTATTGTCTTTTCCGGAAATTAATTTTGCCGAAATTGAAAAAATTTGGGCAGCAGAAATTGCTCAAATTGACCAAGAAACCAAAAAACAAATTTCAATTGATGCTACTTATAGCAGCTATTTAAAACGCCAAGAACAAGATTTAGCCATATTTCGCCAAGACGAAAATATGAAAATTCCGCTCAATATTGACTACGAAAAAATTCAGAGCCTTTCTAACGAAGTTCGCCAAAAATTAAAAAAATTTCGCCCCGCAACAATTTCTGCCGCCTTTAAAATTCAGGGAATTACTCCAGCCTCGATTATGGCGGTGATGGTTTATGTGAAAAATAATTTTTGATTTAATCTCGAGATAAATTAACCAGCTAACAGCGTCTAAGTTTATAGCTGAATTTCTTTGTGGTGAAAAACGTCGTGAACCCGCAAAAAATCAACTTTTTTTTGCAATAAAAACTTAGAAATAATCAGCGTTTTTTGGGCGCGATCGCCTTCAATTTTTATGGCGTCTAAAAAGCTTTTTTTAGAGTGACCTACGTAAATTGGCAAATCAAGCACGCCAAATTCTGCGATGTTTTTTAAGATGCGAATTGACTGCGCGGCGTTTTTGCCAAAGCCAATTCCGGGGTCAAAAATTAGTTGCGATTTTTTAACCCCTTTTTTTTGCAAAGCAGAAATTTTTTCTTTTGCCCAAGATAAAATTTCAAAACATAAATTAAGATGCGAATTGACCAACGCGCCTTCAATTGGAAGCACTTGCGAGTTGTGCATTAAAATTGTTTCTATGTTTTTGGCGGCAATAAAATCAACAATCCGCTCGTCAGACAATCCGCTAACATCGTTAATTATATCAACGCCAAGTTCGTGAGCTTTTTTTAAATTTTCAAAATGATAAGAATCGAGACTTATTTTGATTGGTTTGGAAGTGTTTTTGCTTACAAAAATTATTGCGGGCAAAATTTTTTCTAAACGCTGCCATTCTTGTTGAACGCTAATTGGAACAGCTTTTGGTCTGGTTGATTCGGCACCAACGTCAATTATGTCGGCGCCGTCGGCGATTAATTTTTTTAAGTGAGAAATAGCTCCTTCGAGCGAATCAAACTTGCCGCCATCTGAAAACGAATCGGGCGTGATATTTAAAATTCCAACAATTTTTGCCAATGATAACTCGCCAAAGATAATTTATTTTTTGATTGCAACTCGCAACGCCTTGATTTTTTTATTGTTAGCAACTCCGTCGGTGCGCCACAAAATTTTGCCCTTGTTGTTGATTAACAAAACATAAATTTTGTCTTCTTGCATATTTGTAATTTTGAAAAACTGGTCGCGATTAGTATAAACCGTGATGGTTCTTTGACGGGCTTTAACGTCTGGAATTCCTCTTCGCATGCCGTTATTTAAAAAAGAGCGTGAAAGATAATTTAGCTCGTAAATCAAGGGAACTTCAAAAAATGCAACGTTTGAATTTTTTTTGATAATTTCGTCAACAGCAGAAATCCAAGTATTTACTTCTTCTTGTTGTTCTCGCTTAAAAGCAACCACAACAATGTTTGATTTTTTGTCAAAAGCTTGTGGCAAGTCGCGTTTTTTTCCTTCTAAATCAATTCCAGAAATTTTGGGGAAAAAATTTGCGCCGTTATTTACAATTTTTGAATTTTCGCCAGCGCCAATAGCGCAAGAACCAAGTAAACAAAGCATTAGAAGGAAGGTTGGTTTTTTCATAATTTTAATTTTTAAGTCAAAAAAGTTTTTTTAGTTATTGAAGTTTTAAGTTGCTAAAAATGTAATATTTTTTTTAAAAAATTATCAAAACATGCGCCAAAAAACTACAATCTTCTGGTTTCGTCAAGACCTTAGAATTTCGGATAATCCAGCTTTTTTTGAGAGCGTAAAAAACAACGCAGTTTTGCCAATTTTTATTTTAGACGATAATTCGCACGGCAAATTCAAGATGGGCGAAGCCTCGAAATTGTGGCTATATCACAGTTTAAAAAGTTTGAATGAAAATTTAGATGGCAAATTAAATTTTTATTTGGGCAACGCTTCAGAAATTTTGCCTCAATTAATTGAAAAAAACCAAGCAAGCGCAGTTTATTGGAATCGTTGCTACGAGCCATTTAGGGTTAAACAAGACGCTGAAATAAAAATTTTACTCAAAGAAAAAAATATCGAAGTCAAAAGTTTCAACGGTTCGCTTTTGTGGGAACCGTGGCAAGTTTTAAAAAGCGATTCAACTCCTTACAAGGTTTTTACGCCATTTTATCGAAATGGTTGCTTAAGCAAAGAAATGCCGCGAATGCCGCTTTCTAAACCCAAAGAACCCAATTTATTGCAAGATAAAAACTCGCAAAAACTTGAAGAATTAGAATTATTGCCGCAAAAAAAATGGAATTTTTCGATAGAAAAAAACTGGAAAATTGGCGAAAAAGCAGCCCAATTTAGGCTTTATGAGTTTTTAGAAAATGGCTTAAAAAATTACAAAGAAGGTCGAAATCATCCAAATCAAAATAATGTTTCGCGTTTGTCTCCACATTTACATTTTGGAGAAATATCGCCAAACCAAGTTTGGTACGCCGCGCAAGCTATGTTTATTGACGAAGACTTAAAAAAAGATATCGAGCATTTTTTGAGCGAACTTGGCTGGCGCGAATTTTCTAATCATCTGCTTTTTTATTTTCCAACTTTGCCGCACCAAAATTTTCAAGAAAAGTTCGATAATTTTCCTTGGATTGACAATCCATCTTTATTAAAGGCTTGGAAAAAAGGACAAACTGGCTATCCAATTGTTGACGCCGGAATGCGAGAGCTTTGGCAAACTGGTTATATGCACAATCGCGTGCGCATGATTGTTGGTTCTTTTTTGGTCAAAAATTTGCTGATTGATTGGCGTTTTGGCGAAGATTGGTTTTGGAATTGTTTGGTAGATGCTAATCTTGCTAATAATAGCGCCAGCTGGCAATGGATTGCTGGAAGCGGAGCGGACGCCGCGCCATATTTTAGAATTTTTAACCCAATTTTACAGGGCGAAAAATTTGACTCCGAAGGAGATTATACGCGCCGCTTTGTGCCAGAACTAAAAAACTTGCCCAAAGAATTTTTATTCAAACCTTGGCAAGCGCCCGAAGCAGTTTTGCGTAAGGCTGGGGTTCAACTTGGTAAAAATTATCCCAATCCAATTGTTGAAATGAAAGAGTCGCGAGAAAAAGCTTTGATGGCATATAATGCTATTTCGAGCGCAAAAAACTCATTTTAAAAAAAAATTAACCACAAAATTTTTCCTTTAATTTAATCATTTCAACACAAGTATTTGCGGCAAAACCTCCTTTATTCTTTTTGTTTGGATTGGCTCGTTCAATTGCTTGAGACTCGTTTTCGGTTGTGATAATTCCGTAGCCAATAGCTAATTTTTCTTTAAAAGCTAATTCGTTCAAACCGCGTGCGCTTTCTAAACAAACATAATCGTAATGAGTGGTTTCGCCTCGAATTACGCAGCCCAAAGCAACATAACCAGCGTATTTTTTTGAAGTTTCGGCAATTGAAATTGCGGCGGCAATTTC
>CANEUK010000121.1 GCA_947441695.1 Rickettsiales bacterium | reverse complement strand
CAATGGTTACGCATCTTTTAGACAAAGGAGCTGACATTGAGGCTAAAAACAAAGATGGTCGAACAGCTTTGCATATTGCCGCAGCATTTGGTTTCGATACAAAAGTTGCACTTCTTTTAGACAGAGGAGCTGACATTGAGGCTAAAGACAAAGATGGTGTAACAGCTTCTAAACTTATCGAACTATTAGGAGTAAAAAAATGTTTCGAATCAAATGATCTCACTAAAACAGAAGATGGTTTAGCAGTTATGAGTTATGCCGAAGAATTATATGCCAAAGCAAAAGAATATTCCGAATCAAGAGCAAAAGAACATTCCGAATCAAATAATCTCACTGAAATAACCGAACCTCTTTCAAGAATCGATTTAAATCAACAATCATTGGATTCCGCAAAAAATGGTGAAACTAAAAAAGTTGAAGAGCTTTTAGAAAAAGGAGTTGAAATTTCAGAATCTTCCGCAAAACCCAACGCAAAACCCGCAGGAACAGAACAACCTTCAACATCCATAAATCCAAATCCTGCCACAACAACACAATTCTCAGCTCAAAATAAAGCTCAGGGAAAGGGTCCCGTAGGCTAAAACTGATTCAAGATCTCTATTTTTAATAAAAACCAAAAATTTATTGCGAATTCTCCAATTCACTTGGGCGAGTAGCAATTCAAAATTAATCAAATTCAAACTAAGTAAGTTTGAATTTGGTTGGATATATACCAAAACATCTATCTCTTGATAGTGCTAACTTTGTCTTTTTGGTAAAAATTTGTTCAGAAAATGACGCTGTATCACTTGATACAGCTTACACTTTCAGTCGCAATTTTTCCTCAAAAATACTTCGTTATCACTATCAAGAGATAGATGTTTTGGTATAGACTGTAATGGCTCAAACTTGATCTGACACTCTGCATTTTCAGACAGTTAAAATTCTAAAAATTTAAACTATCAGAAATTTCTTCTAACTCGAGCCAGCGTTCTTCTGCGGTTTCTAGTTCTTTTTGGTGTTTGGCAATTTCCATAGAAATTTGCGCCAAATTTGCCGAGTTGCGTTCTTGAGTTTGACTTAGTTCTTCGCTTAATTCGGCAATTTTTGCTTCGAGTTTTTCAATTTTGGCGGGCAGTTTTTCGAGTTCAAATTTTAGTTTGTAAGAGATTTTATTTTTTCCTGAACTTTGAAATGCGTCTTTTGAGGTTGCGAAAATTGAGTTTGATTTAGATTCTAACTTGTTGCCCTTTGGCGTGACGCGATTGGCGGCATATTTTTCTTTGTAAGAAATATAGTCAGAATATCCGCCAACACTTGTTGTGATTTCGCCATTTCCTTCAAAAGCCAAAATGCTGGTCGCCACGTTATCCAAAAAATCGCGATCGTGCGACACCACAATTAGCGTGCCTTCGTAGTTAATTAGATAATCTTGCAACATGTCCAAACTATCCATATCGAGATCGTTGGTTGGTTCGTCTAAAATCATAAAATTCCCCGGATTTGCCAAAGTTTTTGCCAATAATAAACGATTTTGTTGCCCGCCAGACAAAGTTCCGGCAAGGGTTTGAATGTCTTTTGGGTCGAAGAGAAAATCTTTTAAATAGCCGCAAATATGTCTGGTTTTGCCGTTGGCTAGTTGAACATATTCGCCGCCCGAATCGCAGAGAATTTCTTGCAAGGTTGAATCGGGTTTTATTTGGCTGCGTGATTGATCAAAATAAGAAACCTTTAAATCGCGCGCCGGTTTTACGGTTCCAATGTCGGCTTTAAGTTCGCCAATCATCAATTTAAGCAAAGTTGATTTGCCCGCGCCGTTTTTGCCAATAATGCCAATTTTTTCGCCGCGTAAAATTTTGAGCGAAAATTTTTCGATTAGGTTCTGATTTTCAAAACTTTTGCTTACGTTATTGAAGCTTAAAATCACTTGTGGCGCGTCTTCTTCAATTTTTTGTGTTTCAATTTTTATGTAGCTTTGATTGGCGCGAACCAGCTTTTTTTGCGCTTCAAGTTTGGTGCGCAAATCTATTAAATAGTGTAAACGTCCAATATTTCTTTTTCTTCTACCAGTTACTCCCGTTTGAAGCCAGCCGCTTTCTAAGCCAACTTTTTTTTCTAAGTTTGATAATTCGCGGCTTTCGTGATCGATAATATTTTGCGACCATTCGTCAAAATTTTTATAGCCTTGTTGATTAATTTTTAGATTTCCCGCTCTAAGCCAAAATACTTTGTTAGAAATTTTTTCTAAAAATTTTCGATCGTGCGAAATTACCAAAAGCGCGCCTTGATAGCCTTGTAAATAGTTTTCTAGCCACTGAATCACGTTTAAATCTAGGTGATTGGTTGGTTCGTCAAGCAGCAAAATATTTGGTTCAAGCACCAAAGCTCGCGCCAAATTGGCACGTCGTTTTTGACCGCCAGATAAATTTTGGATTAAAGAGTTTTTGTCGAGTTGTAAATTTTCGCAAACTATGTCAACGACAAAAGATTTATGTTCGTCAATTTTTAAATCTTTGGCGATAAAATCGAACACGCTCAAATTATTGGGTATTTTTTCGCTTTGGGTTAAATAGCCAATAGAGCATTGCGGCGATATCCAGCGTTCTCCAAAATCTAGGTCAAAATTTCCGGCAATTGCGTTCATCAAACTGGTTTTTCCCACGCCATTTTTTCCAATTAAACAAATTCGATCGCGCGAAAATAAATTGAGATGCAAATTTTGAAAAAGCGTTTTTTTGGCGAACGAAATTGTAGCATCGCGAATTGAAAGAAGCGGGGAGTTTTTCATTACAAAATAATCAATTAGCAAAATCGGATTTTAAAAATCCAAATTTTGAATCTACAAACTAAAAACAACATTAAATAGAAAAAAATCATAGAAAATTAACTAAAATTAATTCAAAAGTTTTACGATTTTTTAACAAAATTCTTCAATAGCTTAAACTGAAAGAACTTTGACTCTCATTTTTGATAAAGACGGTCTCTAACAACCAAAACAATCAAAATTAACATGCCGACTTTACACGAGGAAGAAACAAAAAAAACCGATTCACAAAATTCAACGAACTCTAGTCAAGCAAAAGCTGCGCTTGTTCGCCACTTAAATAGTCTTGGATTTAGTGATGCTGCTGTTGACGATATTAACCAAGTCAATCAACAAGGATTTACACCGCTTCAAGTTTCAATATTAAACAAAGATAGAAAAGCCTTCGTTTCTATTGTTGGAAATGCTAAAAATTTAAATTTTAACAAAAAATCAGATAATGAACTTCGTCAATCAGCACTCCATCTTGCCATAATATACAAAGACATAGCTGCGATTGATTCTCTGGTAAAAGATAGCAAAATTAATGTTAACGTTAATGTTAACGTAATTGACATTGAAGGCTCTACGCCACTTCATCTTGCCATAAAACACAAAAACATAAACGCGGTTGAATCTCTGCTAAATCACAGCGAAATTAAAGTTAACATACCTGATAATAAAGGATCTACACCGCTTCATGTTGCTGTAAAGCTCCAAGACGCAGATGCGGTTAAATCTCTGCTAAATCAAAAAAAGATTGATCTTAATCAACAAAACAATGAACACCAAACGCCATACAGTCTTGCGAAAAAAATAAAAAATGAAGAAATAGAGACGCTTATTCGGAATAAACTAGCAGAACAAAGAAAAAATCAGCAAGAAGAGACGCATAAAGAGAGGGAAAGGGAGAAAAATAAAAATAAAGAACAACTCGAAGAACAGGAAAAAAAAGTCTTAGAAGAAGAACGAGCAAAAAAAGCCTTAGAAGAAGAACGAGCAAAAAAAGTCTTAGAAGAAGAACGAGCAAAAAAATCTTTAGAAGAAAAAGATGAGCTTGTTCGCCACCTAACTAATCTTCGATTTAGTGCTGCTGCTGTTGAAAATATTAACCAAGTCAATGATCAAGGAAAAACACCGCTTCATGTTGCCGCAGAACGACAAGACATAGAAGCGGTTAAATCTCTGCTAAAACACAGCGAAATTAATGTTAACGCAACTGACAAAGAAGGTTCCACTCCGCTTCATCTTTTTATAAAATCCGAAGTCACAAGTTCTTTAGCCCCAATTCCTAGTCTTCGATTTTTGGTAAATCTGCTAAATCACAGTAAAATTAACCTTAACGCAACTGACAATGAAGGTCATACACCGCTTTATTATGCTATAACAAAAAACCAAAAAAACATAAGTGAGGTTTCAATAATTGAGGCTGCAATTCTTCTAGCAGGAGGTGTAGATATTAGCGAAGGTCCTTCTAAAGCTCTTAATGAAAAACAATTAGGTTTATTAACGATTGCCTGCCTTTTTGCTCATAGAATTGAAGATGCTAAACTTCTCTTAAAAGAAATTCCTAATATTAAAAAAAATTATTTTGGAGTTTTTACTAATGGAATTAAAGTTTTAGAATTTGTTGCTATAGCTTCAAATTGCGATGAACAAATTTTTGAAAAAATAGTTAACAATGATGGAGAAAGAACATTTAAAAATTCTGACGAGATGGATAATTTTTTAAAATTTACCATGGCCAAATCTTTTTTATCTCTATCTTATTCAAAACAAAGCTCAGGCTTTCCAGCGTTTGGAGCTAGAGACTTAACTTTTGATAAATTAATTCAAAGCAGCGCATCAAAATCAGATAACCAACAAATCAACAGCTTAATAAAAAAAATAAACAATCAAGAAAAAATAGAATTATCAGAAGGTCGTAAAATTGAAGTTATATGTTCCAACTTTTT
>CANEUK010000120.1 GCA_947441695.1 Rickettsiales bacterium | reverse complement strand
TCCAATTGCCAACAAGCCAATCATTCAATATGCTTTTGAAGAAGCTCGCAACGCTGGAATTGAAAAATTTATTTTTGTTACAGGTCGCAACAAAAACGCCATCAATAATCATTTTGATCATGCTTACGAATTGGAGTCAAAACTTGACGAAAAAAACAAATCTCAAGAACTAACTCAAGTTATGGGCTGGCTTCCAAATGCTGGTCAAATGGCTTTTGTGCGCCAACAAAAACCACTTGGTTTGGGTCATGCAATTTGGTGCGCCAGAAATTTTATCGCACGCGACGAAGCTTTTGTGGTGATTTTGGCTGACGAAATGATGATTCAAAATAAAAATCAGGAGAAAAATTTTTTAAGAAAAATGATTGATTTCTATCACTCAAAAGAAACCAATTCTAGCCTTGTTGCCGTTGATGAAGTTGAGGCAAAAGATACTTCAAAATATGGAATAATTAAAACAACTAAATCACAAAAAATTGTCGATATGGTTGAAAAGCCAGCTCCACAAGACGCGCCTTCAAACTTAGCAATTACTGGACGCTATATTTTACAGCCCGAAATTTTTGAATATTTATCTAAATTTGAAATTGGCTCGGGCGGCGAAATTCAACTAACCGACGCCATGAAAGCAATGTGTAAAAATTATCCATTTTACTACCAAAAGCTTGACGAAGCGCGCTTTGATTGTGGCAATGTTTTGGGTTATCTTGAAGCCAATATTGCTTTTGCGCTAAATAGCGAAGAAATCGCAAGCGATGTAAAAAAAATTCTCAAAAAATATACTTAAACTGGTCGAAGAAGTCGATTTTTATAAAAACCAAAAATCTTTATAAAAACCAAAAATCTGTTGCGAATTCGCCAATTTACTTGGGCGAGCAGCAATTCAAAACTACCCAAATTCGACCACAAGTCGAATTTGATTAAGTTCAAAACTACCCAAATTCGACCACAAGTCGAATTTGATTAAATCTAGCAATTCAAAACTACCCAAATTCAACCACAAGTCGAATTTGATTAAGATATTACCAACAAATTTTAAGAAATTCTAATTCACATGAAAACAGCAATCATATTTCCAGGTCAGGGTTCGCAAGCAGTTTCAATGGGCAAAGATTTGTTTGAAAATTTTGCCGCAGCCCGCGAAGTTTTTCAAAAAACCGATGAAATTTTAGGGTTTAAATTATCCAAAATAATGTTCGAAGGGCCAAGCGAAGATCTAACTAAAACTAAAAATACACAACCAGCTTTAATGGCTGTTTCAATTGCTTTAATTGAAGTTTTGGAAAAAGAATTTGGCAAAAAAATTAACGATATTTGCCAATTTGTAGCTGGTCATTCTTTGGGCGAATATTCAGCTCTTTGCGCCGCCAAAGCAATTTCGCTAGAAGAAACTGCCAAACTTTTACAAATACGTGGAAGCGCAATGGAAAAATGTGGTGAAAAAACCTTGGGTTCAATGGCGGCAATTTTGGGCGTTGAAATTGAGGTTGCTAAAGAAATTGCCGCTCAAGCCGCAGAAGGCGAGGTTTGTCAAGTTGCCAATGATAATTCAGTTGGTCAGGTGGTAATTTCTGGTTCAAAAACAGCAATTGAACGCGCACTCGAAATTGCCAAAAGCAAAGGCGCCAAAAGAGCGATTATTTTGCCAGTTTCGGGAGCTTTTCACAGTTCTTTGATGTTAGAAGCGCAAGATGAAATGAAAATTGCCCTTGAAAAGGCTCAAATAAAATCTCCGATAGTTAAAGTTGTAGCAAATGTAACCGCCAATTTTGTTAGCGATCCTAACGAAATTCGTCAATTGCTTGTAGATCAAGTTACTAAATCAGTTAGATGGCGCGAAACCATGCTATTTATGCAAGCGCAAGGTGTTGAAGAAATTATTGAAGTTGGTTGTGGAAAAGTTTTGTCGGGTTTGATTGGTCGAACTTGTGCAAATATCAAATCGCGCTCAATTCAAAACACGCAAGATTTGCAGGAGTTTTTAAAGTGAAAAAAACAATTTTATTTTTCTTGCTCATTTCTTTAAACGCCATTGCCAAAAATATGGAAAAAACCTACGAAAAAGACTTAAGAAACCTTAGCGAATTTCAAAAATACGTCACTCAACAAAACGGCACCGAACCAGCATTTTCTAACGAATATTGGGATAATAAAAAAGACGGAATTTATGTTGACGCAGCTTCTGGCGAACCGCTTTTTTCTTCCAAAGACAAATTCGATTCTGGCAGCGGATGGCCAAGTTTTACCAAGCCAATTAAAAAAGACGTGGCAATTGAAAAAACTGACACTTCGCACGGAATGAAGCGAGTTGAAGTGCGATCAAAAAATTCTGATTCGCATTTAGGCCATGTTTTTAGCGACGGGCCAAAAGATAAAGGCGGAATGCGTTATTGCGTAAATTCGGCAGCGCTTAGGTTTATTCCAAAAGAAGAGTTAAAAAACCAAGGATATGAAAAATATTTAGCAGAATTTTCAGACTCAAAAGATGCGGTCAAAAATACAAAAAAATAAAACTGAAAATGCCTGATAAAAATGGTGGAGATAAGCGGGTTCGAACCGCTGACCCCCTGCTTGCAAAGCAGGTGCTCTACCAACTGAGCTATATCCCCAAAGCGAAAGAAAATATTTTGTAAAACAAAAAAGATGACAAGAAGAGGGCGGGCAAATTATGAAGGTCAATTGAATTGTCAAAATGTTTTTTTAAAACACCTCTGAAAATTTAGATCAAAAATCAATTAAAAATCTCGATTTTTCTTAAAAACAAAAATCTATTGCCAGTTAATCAACGCCAAACTTAAAAAAAGAAATTAGTTTTTGCGATTAATCATTCTTAGAAGCAAGCGATTCAAAGGTTGCCAAATTATTTTAAGAGTTTCTTTTAAAAAACCATTTTTGCAAAAAAAAGAGAAAAGTTAATGAAAAAAATTGCTAAAAGAATTTTAAGAAAAGTTCTTACAAAAAAACCCTCTTTTTCAAAGATTTTACAACATAAACCAAGTTTAAATTTTGCTAAAAATAACTCACTTTGCGCTTTTTCATTAATTGAGCTTTCGGTTGTAATTATAATAATTTCTTTTTTGGCGGCTAGCGCCTTGTCGCTTTTCTCTGGTTCGGTTGTTAATACCAAATTTCAAATCACCAACACCAAAATTCAAAGCGTTTATCAAGCCCTTCAAAATTACGTTTCTGCAAACGGAGTTTTGCCTTGTCCGGCACCTTTAACCGACATAAAATCAACCAGCACAACTTATGGGCAATCGACTTCTTCTTGCTCAACTTTAACCGCAAGTGGAAATGGCGTTTATGTTAGTTCAAATTTAATTTACGGAATGGTTCCAGTTAGGGCAATAAACCTAAATAACGACATGGCCGAAGATGGATTTGGCAACAAACTTGTCTACGTGATTGACAAAACTTTTACCTCTAAAACAGCAACAACAAGCCCATTTTCAGACTCAAACAAAATTGCTACGCTGAATGTTAAAAAATATATTTCATCTTCATCAACCGAAGAAGCTAACGCCGTTTTTGCAATTATTAGTCACGGCGCCAATCAAAAAGGTGCTTTTCCGGCAAATTCATCTGCTCAAATTTTAGCTTCAAGCGATTTTGGCGAATCAGATAACAATTCCGCAAGTCCAGATTTAAGCGTAACTTATTCTTCAAATAGTTCTGCTTTTGACGACGTAGTTCTTTTTAAAAACAAAGCCAACTTACTTTTAGATTCTAAATCAACTTCGTTACAAAGCTCAAACTTGGCTTCAAATTCGGTTGCCGCTCCTATTGTTTGTTCTATTCCCTCGAATACTAAAATTGGGGTTGTTGGTGGTCAAACAGTAAGCCAAGGAAGCGGATATTTACCTTGCGACCAATCTGGTTATACTGGTTCAATTGGTTTTACGTGCGCTGGAACATCTTTAACATTATCTTCAACTGATTCTTGTGGTTGCGCTTCTAGCTATATTCCTTCTTCTGGAAGTTGCTTGTGGCAATGCTCAATTAGCTCGGTTGCGGGGGTTAGCAACCAAATGGTAAATGAAGGAACAGGAACTTTGCCCTGCAACTCGGGCAATTTTAACCCATCATATAACTTAAGCTACACTTGCGCCCGAGGTGTTTTGGCCCCAACCATAAACACGGCGTGCACCAATTGCGCTTCTGGCTACAATTATTCTAACGGAGTTTGTTCTCCAATTTCTTGCACCGTTACCTCTCCTACTTCTGCGGGAACAACTATCACAAGTGTTTCGCCCGGAAGCGGAACAATTACTTGCGACAAACCTGGTTATTCGGGCACGGTAAATTATACTTGTAGTGGTGGAACATTTACGGGTGGGGCTTGCTCTCAACTTCCAGCTTGTTCTTGCAACAATTGCACAACCGACACCACTTCGGTTGCGGGTCAAGTAATTCACAAATTCACTTCAGATGACACTTTGACTTGCACGCGAATCGTAACTCCCCAAATTTTAGTTGTTGGTGGCGGCGGAAGTGGTGGAACCGGAAACGCACCTGGCGGTGGCGGAGGCGGTGGAGGAGGAGGAGTTGTTTATGCAAACAGTTATCCAATTATAGTAAATACTCAATATAATGTAATAGTAGGAGCTGGCGGAGTTTCTGCTATTTTCCAAAACCAAACCTCTCCCAATGGAAATAATGGTGGTAACTCTAGTTTTGGTACAATAACTGCTTTTGGAGGTGGCGGCGGTGGACACTGGAATAATAGCACGACTATTAATGCTAAAAATGGT
>CANEUK010000119.1 GCA_947441695.1 Rickettsiales bacterium | reverse complement strand
GGCTGGATACTACATTTTAGGGCATTTTAACGCTTCAAAAGCTGGTCACGGAATCAACAACAAGTTGTTGAACGAACTATTTAAAGATGAATCTGCTTGGAGAATTATTTAGAAGGTTTTTTTGCTAAAAATTTTTAATGAATTTCTTTAAAAGTTTGGATTGAAAAAAATTTTGATTTTTCTTTTTTTTGAGAATCAAAAAAAGGGTTTAAACTTCCTCAATCCGCCATCAAGAAAATTGTGATATCGCCTTTATTCACCTGTTTTAACTGATTCCTCTAAACCAAGTTTTATCAATAAAACGTAAAATCAATTCCGTAAAAAATATTTTTCCATACTGTTAGGCTCGCTTTTGACAATGAATAATCTCTTTTCCGCCTCAATGCCAATAAGCGTTTGAAACACATCATTTAAAATCGGGCGCGAAGAATAATATCCATGCCCCAAACCTAAAGCTGGATCATCGACCAAACTCACGTTAATAGTATCAAAGTCATCAGAAAAAATACAGGCACCGAGTCTTTCATTTTTATTGAAAGTTTTTGAGGCAATCATCGCTTTGTCATTGCTTGAGCAATAAAGAGTTATGTGATTGCTAATTTTATTAATGTTTTTGGTAAAAGTTTTAAATTCTGCCGCATCAAAATCGGGCGCATTTAAAATTAATTGCTTGATGTAAATTCGTGATTGCGCTTCACCCAATTGTTTCAGGGCTGGAAGTACAACTTGATGCCCCATTGAATGAACTACTAAATTAATTTTTATATTATTATCCGCCAAATCGCTCATGAAATTTTTGAAAAGTCCAATTGAATTTTTGGCGTTAGATAAATTATTTTCATAAGTTCGATTCAACATTTTTTCTTCGAAAAAACCTTCTCCCGAACCAGCTGGCCAAGTGAATAAAACTATCGGACCTTGATATTTTAAATCGTAAGCAATTTGCGACGCCCGCAAAACTGCTTCCTGATATTTTACATTAAAACCATGCACAAAAACCAAAGGCGTGCGATTAGATGATTTTAGAACATTAATTAAATCAGATTTTTGCAAAAATTTGGCTTCCAAAATTTTAAAATATTCATGCGCCGATTGACGACCATCTTTAGCAAGCGGAATTTGTCCGATAGGATGATTTTTAGGAACGCTGATTTGACAAAGTCCAAATTGTAATTTGCCTTCATTAGCCACGCCGAATTGATCTTCGTTACAAGTAAAACTGCTATTTTTAGATTTACGGTTTGTAACAACCAAAACATCGACGGTTTTGGTTTGGTTAAAACCATCCTGAAAATATCCACTCCAAGCTTGCTTTAAGCTGGCTTGTATTTTTTCTTCCGAAGTGGCGCAGGAAGTTACGAGCAAAAGAGTTAGAACGGTTGCGTAGATTTTTTTCATTATTTTCTTACTTAATTAAATTATTACTTTGGTTTTTTTGCAGTTCGCTAAATCACGCCCAGTTTTTTTCCAACTTTTATAAATGCCGCAATTGCTTTATCCAAATGTTCGCGATCATGAGCCGCAGAAATTTGCACGCGAATTCGTGCTTCATTTTTCGGAACTACCGGAAATGAAAATGCCACAACATAAATTGACTCTTCTTCAACCATCATCTTAGCAAATTTACTCGCCAGAATTGCATCGCCAAGCATTACTGGCACAACGGGATGAATCGCATTTTTATCGCGCAGGTTAAAACCTGCATCAACCATTTTTTCTCGGAAATAAAACGTATTATCCGCCAATTTTTTAATCAGAGTTTTTGATTTTGAAATCATATCCAAAATCTCAATTCCGGTTGCCGCAACCATCGGCAAAATATTATTAGAAAAAAGATATGGGCGCGCTTTGTTGCGCAATTTTTCAATCACTTCTTTTTTAGAAGCAATAAATCCGCCACCCGATCCACCCAAAGCTTTGCCAATTGTGCTGGTTAAAATATCAACGCGACCTTCAACGCCGCAATGTTCCAAAGTTCCACGACCATTTTCACCGATTAATCCTGTCGCGTGACAATCGTCAACTAAAACCAACGCATCATATTTTTCAGCCAAGTCGCAGATTTCTTTTAATTTAGCAATGTCGCCATCCATTGAAAACACGCCGTCAGTTACAACAACTCGAGTTTTATTTTTTTGCGCTTCTTGTAATTTTTTTTCCAAATCACTCAAATCATCAAACTTGTAAAAAAAGCGTTCAGCCTTGGAAAGCCTGATTCCATCAATCAAACTAGCATGGTTTAAATCGGCAGAAATTATCGCATCTTCTGAATCAAAAAGCGCTGCAAAAACTGCGCCATTGGCGGCGAAACATGAAGAAAAAGTAATTACATCTTCAAAGCCCAAAAATTCTGCCAGCTTTTTTTCAAACTCTTTATGTAGATCAAGAGTACCACAAATAAAGCGTACCGAAGCGGTTCCAAGGCCATATTCATCAAGAGATTTTTTAGCAACTTCAACTAAATTTTTATTATTTGCCAAACCCAAATAATTATTGGCGCAAAAATTGAGAACCTCTTTTTTTGAATCTTGGTGAAAAATTTGAATTTCTGAAGATTGCGAAGTTGTGATGCTATATTCGCTTTTATAGAGTCCATTTTTTTTGAGCTCTTCTAGTTCATCTCTGATAATTTTTAAAAAGTTTTCTTTGATCATTTTTTGTTTTTTGATAGATTTATTCACAACGAGAAATTTTATTGCTTACACGAATTGTAAAAGTAAATTTTTAGCCAATTAATTGACAAGTCAAAATTGTAAAATAAGTTTTTTTACCTTCTCTAAAATCTACAAAAGTCCCAAATCCTTAAAATATCAATTAAAACAAAGATAAATTTATGAACACAAAAATTTTACAATCGGTTGCTGTTGGAATTATAAGTTTAAGCTTAATTGCTTCTTGCTCTAACTTATTACCAAAAAAAGAATCTCATACTTGCACTGAAAAAGATGGCTGCAATTCTACAAAAAACGAAGTCATCAAAAAAGAAGAATTAGAAAAAAACGTTCCAACTAAAGTTGAAAAAAAACATTCGAAAAAATCAAAAAAATCGAAAAAATCTCAAGAAAAAAACGAAGTTAAAAACTAATAAAAGTCAAAACATTCAAAAAATCACTCCAACTAATTAATATTTTTAACGGTTGGAGTGTTTTTTTTAAGATTTTTAGCACTTTTTACTTGATACGAAACCGAAGAAATACAATCCCCAGCAAAGTCAAAAAAATCAACAAAGAAAGTTTAGTAAATTCTAGCCAAAATGCCTTGGTGTTGTAGCCAATCCAAACTTCATAAGGAAATTTTTGCTCCATTTCTTTTTTAAAAATATAGCTTTCGCTATTAATCATCACTGGAGTTAAGTTGAAGGTTCTTTGTATGTATTTTTTTGAATCTTCAGATCCAAAAACAAACTTTCTGGTTTTTTCGTCAATAAGCATAAAGCTATAACCTTCGGGTAATAAAGTTTTTAGAATGATTCTTGTTTTTTTTATATCGATACCCGCAGATACCGCGCCTATTCGAGAGTTATTTTTGTCGTCAATTTGAACCCCAACTGGAATGATATAAGACCCGCTAGGAATTCCCAAAGCAGCTTCTGAAAAAATTATTTCCCATAATTTATTGCTTTTGTGAATATAGTTTCTTTTTAAACCAACTTGTGGCGGATTTTCTCTAATACCAATAACTGCATTAATCATTTGATATCCATCAATATTAACCCAATCAACAAGGCTCCAAGAAAGAATGTAACAATTTTTTACCTCTAAATTTTGAATTAAAATTTGGTGGATAGATTTTAAATCAAGACTTGGCGATTGATTAGCTATTTTTTTGCCAATGTTGATTAAAATATTTTCAACCTGTTCAAAATTTTGACTTAAAGCCGAATCAATTTTTTCAGCCACTTTTTTGGTTTGGTTGCTTACTTTTTGTAATAAAAAATAGTAGTTAAGTGATAAAAAAATAATTAAAATCAGCAGAAAAATAGCAAAATTTCCTCCGAAATTAGAAGATGATTTGGACATAAAAACTTAGTTTAGGTTTTAAAAAACTTTTCAAAATATCTTTTTTAAAAACTTCTCCAGTCAGCAAGATTTTATATGCATCACTTTCTTTTATTAAAAAAGACTTAATTGAAGTTTTTTTTAATAAAAAACCCAATTTCTAATAAGACTGTTGCAAATCAAACCTTTCATCAAACTTTTCACAGTTCTAATTTTTTTTAAACTTTTATTAAATTTTGTTTTAAAAAAACTGATTTTTTTATAACTCTAAATTTGATAACGAGCCTAATTTTTTGACTACCTCAATTGCCGCGCTAATTTTTTGTTCAACACTTCTTATCTCTTTTAAAAACAAAACTTTTTGACCAGCGTGAAGTTTTATTTGGTTTTTACTGTCAAAAATTATCCTCATCAAAGCTTCTGGTTCGTTGAATTTATTATCTTTAAAGCTGATTAAAATTCCCTGCGAGTTGGCTTCGAGCTTTTCAATTCCAATTTTTTTGCAAAAAGTTTTTAGCTTTGCAACTTCAATTAAATTCAGAACTTCTGACGGAATTTTACCAAAACGATTGCTCATTTCGTTAATTAAACTTTCTTGCTCTTCGTTGTTTTTTATGTAAGAAATTTTTTTGTAAAAGCTCATGCGCAGGCTTAAATCTTGCATGTAATTTTCTGGTATTAGCAGAGAAATTCCAAGCTTAATTTGCGCCGAAAAATCAATCGATTCTTCGCTTTCTTCAATTTTTGTAGAATTTTCTAAAGAATTTATCGGAGAATTTTTTAGCTGTTCGATTGTTTCAAGAAGC
>CANEUK010000118.1 GCA_947441695.1 Rickettsiales bacterium | reverse complement strand
TATTAGTTGCGGTAAAATCTAGCGAAAAATAGCGAACTATTTCTCGGAATTTCTTGGTAGAAATATGGGAGCGTTTTTTATACTTGTTTAACATGATGGGAATAAGGCTTTAGAGGATTTTAAAATCAACTAAAGTTGTCTAGACCCAAAAAAAATCTAATTTAAAAAACGGCTCAAGCTCTTTAATTAATAACTAAATAAAGAGTTTTTTCAATCAATCTAAATTAATTTCAAATTACCGTAATCGACATTGCGATGATATTTTTGCTTAGTAAAAGACAATATAAGCCCAAAACAAATAGCCATCGAAATCATTGAAGATCCGCCATAGCTAATAAATGGCAAAGTCATTCCTTTGGTTGGCAATAATTTCAAACTTACTCCAATATTTACAATGACTTGCATTGCAAATTGCATCATCAATCCACACAAAGACAAATATACAAACGCGTCTTCTTCATCAATCGCTCTTTTTACAATTCGGGTTATCAAATAGGCAAAAATTATCAAAATAATGGAGCAAGAAATTATGCCAAATTCTTCTGATACAACGGCAAAAATAAAATCAGTATGAGCGTCTGGTATAAACTTTTTTACCATGCCATTTCCTGGACCTTTTCCAAAAAAAGAACCGTTAATAAATGCGTCAATAGACCTTTCGGCTTGATAATTTTTTTCACCAGAATCTAAAAATTTATTAATACGATCTTCAACATGCGGAAAAACAACATAAGCACCAACGCCGCCAACTAACCCCAAAAACCCAATTGCTACAAAAAACGGCAAAGGCAAGCCATAAACAAAAAGTTGGGCCACCCACAAAACAGTAAAAGTTAAAGTCATGCCAAAGTCGGGTTGAAATATCAAAAGGCAAACTATTAAAAAATAGAGTGCCGCTGAAATTCCATATTTTATTTGCCATTTTTCGTTGTTCAAACGCTGCAAAATAAAGGCATTAAAAATAATGAAAAAAGTTTTAGCAAATTCCGAAGGTTGAATTGTAAATCCAGCAAGCGAAATCCATCTTTTAGAACCTTTGGCTTCAGAACCAAAAATTAAAACCGCAACCAATAAAAAAATTGCTCCAGCAAGCCCAAAAAGTGAGAAAATTTTGATTTTTTCTTGATCAAGAAACGAAATTGCAACCAAAACAAACAAAGCTATTAACGCAAAAATTAATTGTTTTTTAAGAAAGAAAAACTTATCCACCCCAATCTTTTTGGCAATTGCTGGGCTAGAAGTTGCCGTCATAATCAGTCCAAAAACGATCATTCCAAGCACCAAAAGAAAATTGATTTTGTCAATATCGATCCACCATCTTTTAATAAAGTTTAAGTGATTTCGATCAAAAATGCGGCTCGATTTAATGTCCCAGCTATCCATAATTTTAGAGGTTTTGCAATAAATTTAAAAAAACTATCAAAGCCAACACGAATTCTAATTAAATTTACAAAGAAAAAAATGTCTTCCAAAAAATTACTCTCATTATTTTTGGTAAAATTTTTGCTAATTTTTTTTAGTACTTGGTTTGCGATTTTTTCTCAATCAATTAGTGCCAAAGAAGATTTAAGATTAGAAAATCTATATCCCTATAACAGGGTTTTAGAAAATGTTGAAGACGAAAAATCAAATGAAGAAGTTAAAAAAAGTTTTTTCTCAAAAAAAGATATTAAATATTTGAGTTATAAAGATTTTGAAAAATACCGAGAAAAATACCAAAAATCAGAGTATAAAGACTTAATTAATTTACAAAAATCTACTACCTTAAAAAAAAGAGGCGATTGTAAAAAAGACAAGGTTTCAGAGCTTATCGCTCTTAAACAAGACTACAAAGGAGATGAATCATTGACCGATTTTGTCGTTAAATATCAATCAGGAATCGCTGGATTTTATAGCGAGTGCGACATTATGCAAAAATGCAATCTTCCTCGCGGACTCAAAGGAGTAAAAATTAACGACGATGTTGAATTATGTTTAATTGACGAACCAGATTACTGTCCGGTTGACGATGAAAGAGGAAAAACTTATCAGGCAACCAACCTTAGAACTGGTGCAAAATGGGTTTTAAGAGGATCAATAAAAGGTTGTGGAGAAGATTTTTCCGGAGTCAAATCGATTGATTGCAACAAAGCTCAAAAAAATGATGAAAAAATTATTTGTTCTAACTCTGAATTACAATTTTTAGACAAAATGCTTGCTGACGAATATCAAAATTTTTTATCAGTAAAAAAAATTGGTACTACTAAAAATTCGCTTAAAGAAGTTAAGGCTAAACAACTTTCATGGCTTAAAGAAAGGTCTTTGTGCGATAATTCTAAGTGCATCAAAAATTTATATCAAAAAAGGTTAGATTTTTTTGATCAGTTTTTGTTTGAAAGCAAAGACCTTGAATTTTTAGGAACTTGCGCCAAGTCAAAAATCAATGATAAAGACGCAACTTCTGTTTTTTACGATGCAGAAATTTTAGGAATTAGTTATGATGATATAGCTGAACTTTCTGATTCTAAAATTGGAGATAAAGTCGTTTTGTGCATAACGCAACTTCCTGGAAATAATTGTCCAATTTACGATTACAGAGGAATTGATTTTACAGCTTATAATTTAAGAACCAAAAAAAGTTGGACATTACCCAATAGTAGACATGGTTGCGGAGGGGCTTAAAAAATTGAGGCTTATAGTTTTTTGGTAAATTTTTGCAACAAACTAGATTTTTCAAAAAAACTCAATTGAATTAACTTAGAAAAAAAATATGACCAAAAAAACTCTTAAAAATTCTTCAAACAAAATGTGGGGTGGCAGGTTTGAAGAAAAACCCTCTGATTTGATGCAAGAAATCAATCAATCAATCACTTTCGACAAACAGCTTTACAAACAAGATATTCAAGGATCTATAGCTCATGCTAAAATGCTTTGTAAAATCGGCATTTTAAGCCCGTCAGAGTTAAAAATAATCACCAAAGGTCTTGAGAAAATTCGACAAGAAATCGAAGCCAATAAATTTAATTTCAAAATCGAGCTCGAAGACATTCACATGAATATCGAATCGCGTCTCAAAGAGATTATTGGAGATTTGGCCGGAAAGCTTCATACTGCGCGTTCTCGCAACGATCAAGTTGCGCTCGATTTTCGTCTTTTTGTGCGCGACGAAATCGACGAAATTTCAAAATTAATTTTCGACTTACAAAAAAATTTAGTCAAAAAAGCTGAAGAAAATTTGCACGTAATCATGCCCGGATTCACCCATTTGCAAGTAGCGCAGCCGGTGCTTTTTTCGCATCACTTATTGGCTTATTTTGAAATGTTCGCTCGCGACATCAGCCGCCTAAAAGACTTACGCTTGCGACTCAACGAATGTCCGCTTGGTGCTTGCGCTTTAGCCGGAACTTCATTTGATATCGATCGCGAATTTGTTTCTAAAGAATTGGGTTTTTCACGCCCAACTTCTAACTCGATGGACTCAGTTTCAGATCGCGATTTTGCTATCGAATTTTTATTTTGCCTTTCTCTTGCGGCAACCCATTTATCGCGCCTCGCCGAAGAAATTGTGCTTTGGATGAGTAAAGGTTTTGAATTTATCAAACTATCCGACGCCTTTACTTCGGGCAGCTCAATTATGCCGCAGAAAAAAAATCCTGATGCCGCCGAGTTAATCCGAGGCAAAACTGGTCGTGTTTTTGGTGCGTTAATCTCGCTTTTAACCACCATCAAAGGTCTTACGCTGACTTATTCTAAAGATATGCAAGAAGACAAAGAGCCGGTTTTTGACGCCGCCAAAAATTCTCGCCTTTGCTTGCGCGCCATGACTGGAATGATTGCCGATTTAAAAGTTAATGAAAAACAAATGCTAAAAATGGCGGCAAGCGGCTATTCAACAGCAACTGACTTGGCGGATTGGTTGGTAAAAAATTTAAAAATTCCTTTTAGAGATGCGCATCACATCACTGGAAAAATTGTGAAAATGGCAGAAGAAAAAAATGTAGATTTGCACGAGCTAAAACTTAGCGAAATGCAAAAAGTAAAAAAAGAAATTACTACCAAAATTTTTGAAGTTTTAAGTGTAGAAAACTCGGTTAGCAGCAAAACCAGTTTTGGCGGCACTTCTCAAATTAGAGTCAAAGAGCAACTACTTAAAGCGAAAAAAATTCTGAAATAAACTTAAATCAAATTCAAAATTCGCTTAAATTTGGTAATATTTGAATTGCTTGCGAGAAAGAAAATTAATTTTTCCCAATTGAGTTGCGCTTGGTTTCACAAGCATTTGCAATAATTTTTGTTTTTTAAAAATCGACTTCTTCAATTGATTTTAAGTATAGTTTTTATGATAAAAAAAACTTTTTTAGCGATTTTTCTTTTAACCTTTTTACTTACTTCTTGCGGCAAAAAAAGTGGTTTAGAAACTCCAAAAAACCCCAATCGACCAGTTTTTGATAACCTGATTGAAGAAAATTAAACATCTTACTTTTGTAAGAGCCTGTCGAAGAAACTACTTAGGAAAGACAAAAAAGGGTTGAATTTGCTTTGAATCAAAGAACATTTTTTACTAAATTATTGCTAAAAATCAGGCCAATTCATAAAAAAACGAATCAGACATGAGAACCAGAGAAATATGGCTCAAGCAATGATTAATAAACAAGAAAGTAACGAATTGTTAAATAAGAAGGACGCTCTGAAAAACCTACCACCCATCTCTAAAAATCACTAAATTTCTTTTAAGAATTTTCAAAAAGATTCAAATATTCTATTGCAATAAAGCGAGTTTAGAGTAGTATTTACTTAACTTCACAGTTATTTGAACTCAGTCTTTTTT
>CANEUK010000117.1 GCA_947441695.1 Rickettsiales bacterium | reverse complement strand
TCAATGCTGCTATGAATGATCAAAGGTGGATAATTTCGGCGCACTTTTTTTATTGCGAAGTTATCAAAAAAGATAATCGCCAGCAAAATAAGTAAAATTATTGAGTGAAAAATTACGAATTTTTTTGAGGTAAAATTTTTTCTACCAAGTCTTACAAAATAGCCAAAAACCGCAAAAATTGCTGTTGTTAAAAAAATTAACAACACGGTTTTTGCGCTTAAATATTCAAAAGTTAGTCCCGAAATATTTTCTAAAATATCGCTAATTACCCAATAATCTAGATTCTTGCCAAAGGTAATAAAAAAATAAGAAACTAAAATTGAAGCTAATAAATTAATCGTCCAAAAAACTAAGCCAAAAGCTCCAAGTGATAAAAAAATTAAGGAAAATAAATATTGCACCAAAAAAGCGGCGATAATTTCGGAAGAGATTTTTAGAAAACCAAATCTTTGCTCGCCTACAATGAAAAAATTTTGGTAAATTTTTATTGTAATTGGAAAAACCACTAAAAAACTGGTTAAAATGGCAATTGCTAGAATTATAACCCATTGGTCGCAAGACTTGATTTTATTGACTAACTTCACTTTTATAGTTGATTTTTTTGGCGCAAAATTTGCGCTGGTTAATAATTTTAATGTTAAAAAATTCACAAAAATGACAAAATTTCTTACGCAAAACTTCAAATATCCAAAGCCAGTAAATTTTGACGAAGATGATTCAGGTTTTGATATTTTTAGAAATTTGCCCGATGAAATTTGTCCAGAAGCCGAAATTGAAATGCTAAAAAATGTTCGAGTTGCCAACAATTCGATGATTTTCACATATTTTAAAATATGGAAAGAAACCTGCATCGATTTTCGAAAATATAACGACAAAACTTATCGATTTTTTCTTAAGTTTATTTTTCCTCAATTTAACTTTAGCAAGAAAAAATTTGTTTTAATTACTGACGAATGGACTTGTAATTACTACCATTGGCACGCTTTTGCCTTAAAAAAGTTGCTAATTTTATTGGAAAAAAAGCTGATAGACGATCAAACGATATTTTTATTTCCCAAAAGCTACAAAAAATATAGCTTTGCGCTAGAGTCGCTGAAGAAATTTGGCTTGACAAAAAATAAAATAGTTTTTCTCAGGCGAAAATCGAATATTAAGGTTGCTGAATTGCCTTTAATTAAATTTCCCAGACAACATCCAAAAATTTATCAAGAAATTCGCAAAATATTAATCGAAAAAACCCCAAATTTCGATTCTGAATTTGGCGAAAGAATTTATATCTCACGCGAAAAAAGATCTTTCAGAATTGTTGAAAATGAGGCAGAAGTTTTGACGTTACTTGAAAAATATGGTTTCAAAAAAATTGTTGCAGAAAATTTTTCTTATAACGAGCAAATTGCAATTTTTTCTAAGGCAAAATATTTGGTTGGACCTCACGGAGCCGGACTTACCAACGCAATGTTCTTAAAAGAAGGCGGCGCGCTTCTTGAAATTGCTACTGAACAAAATAGCCAAAATTTTAACAAAGATTTTTACGCGCTTTCAACAATGGTTGGTATAAATTACTTGCATCAAAAATGCGAAATTGATTCCAAAAACTCGAAGATAAAAGATTTTTACCACGGGATAATTTCGGTTAATTTAGAAAAATTAGAAAAAAATCTTAAATTAATGCTAGGTCAATAAACTATGAAAAAAACTTTTGCTGCTACAACTTACAAATATCCAAAGCCAATCAACTTTGATTCAGATAATTTCGAGTTCGATATTTTTAAAAAAATTACCGATGAAATTTGTCCAGAAGCCAAAATTGAAATGCTAAAAAATGTTCGCATTGCTAACAATTCTGTGGTTTTTAAATATTTTAAAATTTTCCGTAACAGCTGCTACAACCAAGAAAATTACGAGCTTCATAGCAAAGGCTATAAATTTTTTATCAAATATTTTTTCCCAAAATTAAATTTTAGTAAAAAAAGATTTCTACTTTTAACCGATGAATGGACTTCTAATTATTACCATTGGCACGCTTTTTCGTTGAAGAAATTACTTATTTTGCAAAACCAAAAACTAATCGATAAAAACTCGCTAATTTTTTTAACAACCAGATATCAGCGTTCAAAATTTTATCTCGATTCTTTAGCAAAATTTGGCATTTCCAAAGACCAAATCTTTTTTTTGCGTCGCAATTCAAACATTAAAGTCGCTGAGTTACCCTTGATTGAAGAACCCAGGCAGCATCCAGAAATTTATAAAAAAATTCGTCAAACCGTAATTGATAATACAAAAATTTTAGATTTGAAATTTGGCGATAAAATTTATTTGTCGCGCGAAAAACAAATTTTGCGCTTCGTTGAAAATTCTGATGAAACCCACGCTTTACTTGAAAAATGGGGTTTTAAAAAAGTTATTGCTGAAGATTTTTCTTACGATGAGCAAGTTTCGATTTTCTATAATGCAAAATATTTGGTTGCACCTCATGGAGCTGGTTTAACAAACGCTATGTTCATGAAAGAAGGCGGAAAAGTTTTAGAAATGGCCGCAGTAATTGGGCCAGCATCAAATCGCAATTTCAATCGTGATTTTTATGCGTTGCTAACAATGGTTGGATTAAAATACTTTTATCAAGAGTGTGAAATTGGTGAAAAAAGCGGCAAAGGAATAAAGGATTTTCACCATGGAAGCTTGGTGGTAGATTTAGAAAAGCTAGAAAAAAACCTTAAATTAATGTTGGCAAATGAACCAAATAACAAATCTGAAAAGCCGCTCAATCATTGAGGTTTGTGGCGAAGATCGAAAAAAATTTCTCCAAGGTTTAATCACTAACAACGTCAATAAAGCCAATCAAGAAAACTTGATTTACACGGCAATGTTAAATTCTTCGGGGCGTTTTCTTTATGATTTTTTTATTTTTGAAAAAGACCAAAAATTAATATTAGATTGCTTTGCGCCTAGGCGTGACGAAATTTTTCAAAAGCTGAATTTTTACAAACTTCGCTCAAAAGTAGAGCTAAAAAAGAATGATGAAATTTTTGTAGAGCAAAATTTTTTAAATCTTGGATTTGTTGACCCGCGCAGTTCTCAATTGGGTTATAGAAACTATCAAGCCAAACAAGATTCGGTTTATTCGCAAGAATATCATTTTAAGCGCATTGCCGCAAAAATTCCTGAAAGCGAACTAGATTTAACCTACGAAAAATCATTAATTTTAGAATTTGGCTTTGATGAATTAAACGCAATTGACTATCAAAAAGGATGTTATGTTGGTCAAGAACTGACCGCTCGCACTCATCATTTGGGACAAATTCGTAAAAAAATTTTTCACGTAAAAATTTCCAATAAAACCTCTTTGCCAAAAAACAGTGAAATAACTTGCCAAGGAAAAGTTGCGGGCATAATTCTGTCTTCAGTTTTTTTTCAAGATAATCTTCATGCGCTCGCTTTGATAAAGCTTTCTAATCTTCAACAGATTAACGATTTTCATCTCTATCTTGAGTTTGAAGGCAGCAAAATTTTCATCATCAATTAATGCAAATTTACTTACCAGTCGCCGAAATTCCAGTTAACATCCTGTTAATTTTATCGCTTGGTTTTATCACCGGGCTTTTAGCTGGAATGTTTGGAATTGGCGGTGGGTTTTTAGCCACGCCACTTTTGATGTTTGTTGGAATTCCTCCAGCAATTGCGGTTTCAACTTCTACCAATCAAATTATTGCATCTTCTGTTTCTGGTGTTTTGGCTCATTTACGCAAAGGCAATGTCGACATTAGAATGGGTTTATTTTTGGTGATTGGGGGCATAATTGGTTCAAGCTTTGGCGTTTCAATTTTCAGACTTTTACAAAAAACTGGTCACATCGATATTGTTGTAGCAATGGTTTACGTGATATTTTTGGGTTCAATCAGTATCACAATGTTAATTGACAGCGTTAAATCTCTAATTCAAAGAAAATACGACGTTATCTGGGAAAAAAATCAAAGCTCAAAATTAGAAAAATTTTTACTAAAAATTGATCGTCTGCCGTGGAAATTTTATTTTCCAAAATCTGATGTGAAAATTAGCGTTATAGTTCCAATAATTCTAAGTATTGGTATTGGTATTTTAGTTTCTTTGATGGGAATTGGCGGTGGATTTTTGATGATTCCTGCTATGATTTATATTCTGCGAATGCCATCAAACATTGTGGTTGGAACCTCTCTTTTTCAAATTATTTTTATTGCCTCAAATGCCACTTTTTTGCAGGCAATAACAAATAACACGGTTGATATTGTTTTAGCTTTTTTGATGATTATTAGTTCGGCAATTGGCGCGCAAATTGGCACTCGAACTGGTCACAAGCTCGACGCCGACACCATGCGCTCATTTCTTTCTCTGCTTATATTGGCAGTTTGCGTAAAAATGCTTTTCACTTTGTTTTCTAGTCCAGCAAACCTTTATGTAATCGAAATTTTGAAGTGATGAGAAAAATATTTTTACTTTTTGTCATTATTTTTAGTTTTGGTAAAGCTAACGCCAACCCAATAATTTCGGGAATTTCTACTAACGAAATCAATATCGATACCAAGTTTCGCGGTGCTAAAATTTTGCTTTTCGGAGCCAAAGGCGATGCTGGAAACATTGTTATTGCTGTGCGTGGGCCAAAAAAAAATTTTTTAGTTAGCAAAAAAGAAAGGCTTCTAGGTGTTTGGTATAATGGTCAGCGCGTTAAATTTAAGCAGCCTTATAGTTATTATTATTTGTTCTCAACCTATGGCAATCAAGAGCCAAACGATCAAATGTTGAAAGATTTAGAATTAGGAAGAGATAATTTAAATTTTGCTTCGTCAAGCGATGTT
>CANEUK010000116.1 GCA_947441695.1 Rickettsiales bacterium | reverse complement strand
TCGCTGGTTTCTTTGGCATAAATTCCATCATTTTTTTCATCAGATTTTACTTCGATAAATTTTGCGCCCAAACTTTGCACCTGCTCTTTTGTTGAAGCCCTAACATCGAAAGCAGAAACAATTGCGCCAAGTCTTTTGGCCGTTGCAATTGCTTGCAAACCCGCAACACCAGCGCCCAAAATTAAGAATTTTGCGGCCGAAATTGTTCCAGCTGCGGTCATCATCATTGGCACAACTTTTGACATTTTGCCAATAGCCTCAATAACAGCAACATATCCAGCCAAATTGCTCTGCGAAGAAATAACATCCATCGCTTGGGCGCGAGTTATTCTAGGCAAAAGATCGAGCGCAAAAGCCGAAACATTATTTTGAGAAAGTGTGGCAATTTTTTCTTTGTTGAAGTGAGGATTTAAAAGCGCAATAAATACAACCTCTGGCTTGGTTTTGTTAAGGTTAATTTCGGTTCTTTGCACCGAAATTATCACGTCAATTTCTGGAAGAATTTGATCGATGTTTGAAATAATTTTTGCTCCCGATTTTTCAAAATCAGAGTCAAAAATTGCCGATTTTTCACCAGCTTTGCTTTCGACAAAAATTTCAACTCCAAGTTTTTGATATTTAGAAACCAAGTCAGGCGTAAGCGCAACTCGATTTTCGTTTGAAAGATTTTCTGCTAAAACAAGAAGTTTCATAAGTGGATTTAAAAATTTTGGTGCGGTCGAGAAGATTTGAACTTCCACGGGTTTTACCCCACAACGACCTCAACGTTGCGCGTATACCATTCCGCCACGACCGCATTTATACTCAATCAAATTCAATATTTGTTTGAATTTGGGTATATACCAAAACATTTATCTCTTGATAGTGCTAACTTTGTCTTTTTGGTAAAAATTTGTTCAGAAAATGACTCTGTATCACTTGATACAGCTTACATTTTCAGTCGCAATTTTTCCTCAAAAATACTTCGTTATCACTATCAAGAGATAGATGTTTTGGTATATTTTATTTCTTTTTAATCATTTAACCAATGGCTTTAAACGATTCAGAGCCACAATAAACACTGATAAATCAGGGCTTGGGTGTATTTTTAGATCTTCAATAAAGTTGTCAAAACGCTCAACTAAAAAGTTAGAAGTTTTAATCCAATTGTTTATTGATCCTGTCTCACAAAGGTTTTTGTCGTTAGAGCCAAAATCAACAATCCGTTTGGCAATTTGCATTTGATAAGAATAAAGATCTTCGAGAATTGTTTTGCTTGAAAGTTTTTGCCAATAATTTTCTGGCGCAAGCTTTGAAACTCGGCTACGCAACCATTTTAATGAAAATCTATTTCCCACGGCAAAATAAATTTTAGCAATGGTTTTTAAATCAAAATTAGAAGCGGCAGAAATTTCAGCAATATCAAAAGCCGAAGCAACTGGATCCATTGAAGCAATTTTGGTTGCCAACTTAGTTTCAACCTTATTTAGGCGAAAACGATCAATTTTGCGCTCAAAAGAATCTTTTGATGCTTGCGCTAAAACTTGCGATAAAAATCCAAAAAGTTCATCTGCAATTTTTCTGAAACGAGTGATAATTGGCAAAACATTTCCTTTTGATTGATTGCGCAACAACCAAGTGACCGACCTTTCTAATAGTTTGTTGGCGCTTAAGAACATTTGCATTTGAATGTTGGCGTCAATTTTTCCGTCAAGTTTTTCAACTCCTTCCCAAACCTCCCGAAGTCTGAATGAGTCGCAGGCAATAATTAAATTTTTTACCACTTCGGCCACTCCAAATCCGCTATCCTGACAAATTTGATTTACAAAAACGATGCCAATTCTGTTGACCACAAAATTTGTAATTTGAGTTGCGATTATTTCGTTTTTTAGCTGGTGATTGCTAATTTCGTCGGCAAATTTTTCCTGCATTAAATGTGGAAAATAAGAAAATAATTCAGCCTCAAAATATTTATCTTTTACCAAATTTGACGATAAAATGTGGTTGTAAATATCCATTTTAGAATATGCCAACATCACGCAAAGCTCTGGACGAGTAAGTCCAATTTTGTCTACTTGTCTTTTATCGAGATCTTTTTTTGATGGTAAAAACTCGATTTTGCGATTTAAAAATCCTGTTTTTTCTAAGTTGTTTAAAAATTGCGATTGTTCACCCAAAGCCGCCAAACCTTGCGATTTTGCAATTGAAATTGCTTGAGTTTGTAGGCGATTATCACTCAAAACTAACTCGGAAACCTCTTTGGTCATTGATTCAAGAATTTTATTTCTTTCATCGAGGTTAATTTTTTTGCTACGAAGTGCCGAAGTAAGAGCGATTTTAATGTTTACTTCGTGATCTGAACAATCAACTCCGGCCGAATTATCCATCGCGTCGGTGTTTATTGAGCCGCCATTTAACGAATATTCAATTCGACCTTTTTGGGTAAAACCAAGATTTCCACCCTCGCCTATAACCTTACAGCGAAGCTCGTTTCCATTGATTCTTAGAGCGTCATTAGAACGATCTCCAACTTCTTGATTTGATTCGTCAAAAGATTTGACATAAGTGCCAATTCCACCGTTCCAAAGCAAGTCAACTGGCGCTTTTAAAATGGCCTTAATCAAATCATTTGGGGTTAATTCGTCTTCTTCAATTGCTAAAATAGATTTAATTTCGTCAGAGATTTTGATTGATTTTGCACTTCTTTCAAAAATTCCGCCTCCTTTAGAAATTAAAGACTGATCATAATCCATCCAAGTTGAGCGCGGAAGATTAAAAACTCGTTGACGCTCGATAAAAGATTTTTTCGCATCGGGATTTGGATCGAAAAAAATATGCATATGATTAAAAGCCGCCACCAACTTGATGTGCTTTGATAGCAACATGCCATTACCAAAAACATCACCAGCTAAATCGCCAATTCCAACGCAAGTAAAATCTTGGCTTTGAGTGTCAATTCCAAATTCACGAAAATGACGCATTACCGAAATCCAAGCGCCTTTGGCCGTAATTCCCATTTTTTTGTGGTCGTAACCAACCGAACCGCCAGAAGCAAAGGCGTCTCCTAGCCAAAAATTATATTCAGCAGAAATTGAGTTGGCGATATCAGAAAAAGTTGCGGTTCCTTTGTCGGCAGCTACAACCAAATAAGGATCGGCAGAATCATACATTAAAACGTTTTTTGGATGTTCAATTTTGCCGTTAACTACGTTATCTGTAAGGTCTAAAACTCCTCGTAAAAATGTTTTGTAGCACTCAATTCCTTCTTTTTGTAGTTCGTCGCGACTAAAACCCGTGGTATCTGATTTAATAACAAAACCACCTTTTGAACCAAGCGGCACAATAACTGCATTTTTGGTCATTTGAGCTTTCATTAAGCCCAAAACTTCAGTTCTAAAATCTTCTTGACGATCAGACCAACGCAAACCGCCACGGGCAACTTTTCCTCCGCGCAAATGAATTGCCTCAACTTTTTTTGAGCAAACAAAAATTTCGGCGTGAGGCAATGGCAGTGGCAGTTCTGGAACTTTTTTGCAATCAAATTTAAATGATAAATATCCTTTAAATTGACCGTCTTTATTCGATTGATAGTAATTGGTGCGCAAAGTTGCGTTAATTACGCCAAAAAATCTTCTAATCACCGCGTCATCAGAAATATCTTTTACCCGATTTAGACCTTCAACGATTTGAGCCGAAATTTTTTCAACTTTTTTTTGTCTTTCTAGCAAAGTTAATTTCAAAAATGGGTCGAATTTTGCTTCAAATAATTCGACCAAAAGTTTGGTTAGTTCGTTATATTTAACCAAAATATCAGAAACATAAAGCTGGCTGTAGCGCAATTCGGTTTGATATAAATATTTTGAATAGCAACTTAGCATATAAATTTGCTTCCAATGCAAATTAGCCCAAACCAACAATTTATTTAAAAATCCAACCTGTAGAACATCTTTTGCAATTAAAGAAACTGCTTTTTCAAAATTTAGCTTAGTTTTTTCAGAAAAATTATGTCCGTTTTTGCTTAAATTTAGGTAAAAATATTGAATCCAAACCTTTCTTTTTGAGCGAAATTTTTCATCTTCTTCAATTTCAACAACATATGTGTGTTCTTGAATTACATTAAAACCAAAACTCTCTAGAATTGGCATGATTGTAGAAAGAATAAGCTCTTTTTGCGGTGAATAAATTTTAAGTTCAGTTACATCTTCGGGCAAATTTTCAGAAGACTTGTAAAGGTTAAACAAAATGGAATTAGAGGATAAACATTCTTCAATTCGCCCAATATCAATGGCGGCGCGCTTGGCATCAAAGCGATTTACATAACTTATTGAAAAGGCGTTTTTATATTTGGCAAAAAGCGAATGGTGTTTTTCGCCATCAAATTTGGCTCGAATCAGCTCCATCAAATCATCGCTCCAAACTTTGGTCATTTTGTTGATGTGGCGTTCAACTGCTAGAGAATTGACTTCTGGAATACCGTTATTGGTGCGAACAATTACGTGCAATCTAATCAAATTTGAATCGGTAATTTGCACGAAAGAATCTGCAATTTCACCTTGATAAATTTCAGATAAATAATTTTTTATTTTTTCGCGTAGTTCAGAATTGCTGCGATCGCGCGGTGTAAAAACCAAACAACTAACAAATCGATTAAATTTATCTTTGCGGGCAAAAAATTTAACTTGAGATCGACCGCAAATTGCAACAATTCCGGTGGCATTTTTAAGTAAATCTTGCGAGCTAATCTGAAAAAGCTCGTCTCGCGGATAATATTCTAAAACCGAAACCAAGTCTTTGTAGTTGTGGCTTCCTTTGATATAGCCCGAATCTTTGATTACCTTGGCAATTTTATCGCGAACTAATGGAATTGATTTTATT
>CANEUK010000115.1 GCA_947441695.1 Rickettsiales bacterium | reverse complement strand
TTCGAATAATCTGCAAAAGCTCGCCGTTTTTGGTTAGAATGGTGTTTTTGTCAAAATGACAAACATAAGGCAAAAAATCTTCGTCAGGTCTTTTTGACACCAACTTATTCGAAGTAGTTTTTGACTTTTTGATAAACTTTTCGATTAAAAAATTTTTCATTTTTATCGTCTTTTTGCAATTTCAACATAGTCGCGTTTTGCTTGTCCGGTATAAAGTTGGCGAGGGCGACCAATTTTAAAAGCCTTGTCTTCAATCATTTCTTTCCATTGCGCAATCCAGCCCGAAGAGCGCGCAATTGCAAAAATTACGGTGAATAAATTTGAAGGAATTCCAAGTGCTTTATAGATAATTCCCGAGTAAAAATCGACATTCGGGAAAAGTTTTCGACTGACAAAATATTCGTCATTTAGGGCAATTTTTTCTAGCTCAATTGCAATGTCTAAAAGCGGGTCTTTAATTCCGAGTTCTCCTAAAACTTCGTCGCAAGATTTTTTTAAAACTGCGGCGCGCGGATCGTAATTTTTATAAACGCGATGCCCAAATCCCATCAGCCTAAACGGATCGTTTTTATCTTTGGCTCGAGCAATAAATTCAGGAATTCTGTCTTTGCTGTTAATTTCTTGAAGCATTTCTAAAACCTCTTCGTTGGCTCCGCCATGCGCTGGCCCCCAAAGCGACGAAATTCCGGCGCCAATGCAAGCAAAAGGATTTGCGCCACTTGAACCCGCAAGTCGAACGGTTGAAGTTGAAGCGTTTTGTTCGTGATCGGCGTGAAGAACAAAGATCATTTCCATTGCTTTGGCAATAACTGGGCTAACTTTGTGCGGTTGATTTGGCTTGTCAAAAAGCATGTGTAAAAAGTTTTCGGCAAATCCATATTCTTTGTTTGGATAAATTATTGGCTCGCCAATTGAATATTTGTAGGCCATCGCCGCAAGCGTGGGCATTTTAGAAATTATTTTGTAAATCACGTCCATTCGCCCTTCTGGCGTGTGAATATTCATAGTTTCGTGATAAAAAGCCGAAAGCGACGCAACCGCACCAACCATGATTGCCATTGGATGGGCGCGCCTTGGAAAACCGCGATAAAGAATGCCAATTTGCTCGTGAACCAACATGTTGCGAATAATTCCGCTGCGAAAATCTTTATATTGATTTGCGCTTGGTAAATCGCCATTTAACAGCAAATAAGCTACTTCTAAAAATTCACTTTTTTTTGCCAGTTCTTCAATTGAATATCCGCCGTGGCGCAAAACACCATTATCGCCATCAATAAAAGTAATCTTCGATTCGCAAGAAGCGGTTGACAAAAATCCGGGATCGTAAGTAAACATTCCGCTTTCTTTATAAAGAGTTGAAATGTCGATTACGTCTTGACCGATTGTGGCGTTGTGAATTGGAAGATTGATTTCTTTGCCATTTGGCAAAATTAAGCGGGCAAAATTTGTCATATTTTTGAGGATAAAAAATTAAAGATTTTCAATTAAGAATTGGAATTTGCTAAAACGCGAAAATCAAAAGAAAAATCAACAATTAAAAACAAATTTTTAAAAATGAATTATCTTGGTTTTAATAAGCCCAAAAAAAACACACGCGTGGTTGTAGCAATGTCGGGAGGCGTTGATTCTTCTGTTGTAGCATGCCTTTTAAAAGAACAAGGCTTTGAAGTAATTGGCATAACTTTGCAGCTTTACGACATTGCAGAAACCTTGAAAAAAAAGAATGCTTGTTGCGCCGGAGCCGACATTTACGACGCCAAAAAAGTTGCCGAAAAGCACGATTTTCCCCACTATGTTTTAAACTATCAAAATTTATTCAAAGAATCGGTGATTGATGACTTTGCCGATTCGTATTTGCAAGGCGAAACTCCAATTCCATGCATCAAATGCAACCAATCGGTAAAATTTCGTGATCTTTTAAAAGTGGCGCGCGACCTTGGCGCTGATTGTTTGGCGACCGGACATTACGTGCGGCGCGAAGTTTCAAAAAATGGCGAATCTCAACTTTTAAAAGCTGTCGATGACATCAAAGATCAGAGTTATTTTTTGTTTTCTACCACCAAAGAACAGCTCGATTTTTTACGTTTTCCTTTGGGCGAAAACTCAAAAGAAAAAACTCGCCAAGAGGCTTTTCGCTTGGGTTTAGAAGTTGCCAACAAACCTGATAGTCAAGATATTTGTTTTGTGCCAAATGGCGATTATGCGGCAGTTATTAGGCGTCACCGTCCAAATGCATTTAAAGAAGGAAATTTAGTTCACATTCAAACCAAAAAAGTTTTGGGCAAACATTTGGGAATTATCAATTTTACTTTAGGACAACGTCGAGGCATTGGAATTGCAAATCCAGAGCCGCTTTACGTGGTAAAAATTGATCCGCAAGAAAACATTGTTTTTGTTGGCGAGGAAAAATATTTGCAAAACCGAAAGTTCAAAATTCGTAATTTAAATTGGCTGGCTTGCGAAATTGATTTGACTCAAGAAATTCACGCCAAAGTTCGCTTGCGCTCGAATCACGAAGAAGAAAATGCGCGAGTAAAAATTTTGCAAAATGGCGAAGCGCAAGTCGAAATGAACTCGCTAACCCGCGCCATCACGCCGGGTCAGGCTTGCGTAATTTATCAAGATTCACGCGTTTTGGGCGGCGGTTGGATTACCAAAGAAATTGAGTAAATCAAATCCTAACTTTCGCTTTAAATTTTGTCGTTAGTTTATTTTTTTAACTCCTCATGGATGTCTATATCCACTACGTCGTGAAAAAAACAAACTGCCTAAAAATTTTTTGCAAAAGCGGATTTGCGATAGTGCCCTTATAGTCGAATTTGGGTTAATTTTGAATTGCTGCGCGACGATTTAATCGCCGCATCCGCAATAGATTTTGATTTTTATGAAAATCGAGATCTTGAATCAGTTTGAGTTTAGATTCTTTGAAAAAAGCAGCGAAGTGTCGCCGTAAGAATAAAAGCGATAATTTTGTGCAATGGCGTGGTTGTAAATTTCAAAGGCTTTTTCTTTGCCAACAAAAGCGCAAATTAACATGAATAAAGTTGATTTTGGCAGGTGAAAATTAGTCATTAAAACATCAACAACCTTAAATTCGTAGGGCGGATAAATAAAAATTTTAGTGTGTTTTTGCATTGGTTTTATCATTCCGTTTTTGTCGCAAGACGATTCTAAAACCCTTAAAGAAGTTGTTCCAACGGCAACAATTTTTTTACCCAAAGCCTTGGCGTTGTTGATAATTTCAGCCGATTCGTGCGAAATTGAAAAAAATTCTGAATGCATTTTATGTTCATGCAAAAAATCAGATCGAACTGGCAAAAAAGTTCCAGCACCAACATTTAAAGTGACAAAAGTTTTTTGAATTTTTTTGGTTGCCAGCGCGTCAAAAACTTTTTGACTAAAATGTAATCCAGCGGTTGGAGCGGCAACTGCGCTGCCATTTTTGGCATAAATTGTTTGGTAATTTTTTTGATCATCTAAATTTTTTTCGGCTCTTTTTATATAAGGCGGAAGCGGCACCAAACCATATTTTTCTAGCTTATTTAGCAATTTTTCGCCCGAACAATCAAATTTAATTTTAATAAAACCATCGTCGGTTTTTTCTAAAACTTGAGCAAAAAAATCTGGTGCAATTTCAAGTTCGTCGCCTGTTTTCACTTTTTTTGCTGGCTTGCATAAAGCGTTCCAAACGCTTTGAACCTCGTGGTTTTGGTCATAATTTTTGTCCTCTTGGTCTAAATTAAATTCAAGCCAAGCCAAATTGCGCAAAATTTTTGCCGATAATTTTGCCTTAATCACGCGCGCGTCATTAAAAACCAAAACATCTCCTTCTTGCAAAAAATTAGTTAGGCTTATTACTTGCGAGTCAAAAATTTTTTCGTTTTCAAATACCAGCATTTTAGTCTGTTCTTTGAGAAGAAAAGGCGTTTGCGCAATTAGTTGTTCGGGCAAATAAAAATTAAAATCAGAAGTTTTTAACATGAATGAAGAAAAAACACATTTTGGATTTAGGCAGGTAAATCGTGAAGCTAAGGCTGGTCTTGTCAAAGAAATTTTTTCAAATGTAGCCAAAAAATATGATTTGATGAACGACTTAATGAGCGCGGGAATTCACAGATTGTGGAAAAATAAAATGATTGAAGAAATTGAATTTAAAAACGAAGCGTTGCGAATCATTGATTTGGCTGGTGGAACTGGCGACGTGGCTTTTAGAATTGCAAAAAAAGCGTTGGAAAAAAACCTTAAATACCAAATTGACGTGGTCGATATCAACCAAGAAATGCTCGATGTAGGAAAGGCTCGTGCGGTTGATTTGAACTTATTTTCTGATTTAAAATTTACTTGTTGCGACGGCGAAAAATTGTGTTTTGAAGACGAAACTTTCGATTTTTTTACCATCGCTTTTGGAATCAGAAACTTTACCAACATAGATTTGGCGTTGTCCGAAGCCTTTCGCGTTTTAAAACCAAACGGAAAATTTATCTGTTTAGAATTTTCAAAAGTGAATGATTATTTTTTGCAAAAAATCTACGACACTTACTCGTTCAAGGTGATTCCTAAAATTGGCGAAATAGTTTTAAAAGACCGCGCATCTTATCAATATTTAGTAGAAAGTATTCGCAAATTTCCTAACCAAGATGATTTTAAAAAAATGATTGAAAAATCAGGATTTAAAAATATTTCTTACCAAAACTTGTCTTTTGGCGCCGCCGCAATTCACGTTGGAACAAAATAAATCAAAATTTAACTTATACCAAAACATCTATCTCTTGATAGTGCTAACTTTGTCTTTTTGGTAAAAATTTGTTCAGAAAATGACGCTGTATCACTTGATACAGCTTACATTTTCAGTCGCAATTTTTCCTCAAAAATACTTCGTTATCACTATCAAGAGATAG
>CANEUK010000114.1 GCA_947441695.1 Rickettsiales bacterium | reverse complement strand
ATTTGTTCAGAAAATGACGCTGTATCACTTGATACAGCTTACATTTTCAGTCGCAATTTTTCCTCAAAAATACTTCGTTATCACTATCAAGAGATAGATGTTTTGGTATAGGTTTTGGGCGACATTAGAATTAGCTACTTAATCGCAACATAAATCTCTACTTCAGAATCATCTTCTTGGTCAGATTCTTCGTTATAGATTTCAAAATCAGAGCTAAATTTTCGATTTAAATCTGTTGCCCAAATTTTTTTCCATTCTTTTGCCACCGATTGCGGCGTTTTGCCCAAAGCGGTAAAAACTGCATATTTTTGTTCAGGAATTACGTGAGAAATCATGCCTTCTGGAACATTTTCAAAATCAAAAACCTTAACGCCAAGAATAAATTTATAAGACTTGGTTTGATCGCTTTCGTAGTCGGTATAAATGGCAAAAATTTCGTCGCTAACTTTGTTAGAAATTTTATCCAAAACTTTTTCCTGATAAAATTTTTGCCATAATGCTGCAATTTTTTGCGCTCCCAAAGCACTATTATCGGCTTTTATTGCTATTCCGATAATTTTTTGTTGTGAAAGATCAGATTCTAAAAAATTCATAAAATTGGGTGTTAAATAGTATTAATAGTTACGCAAACCGGACAATGATCCGAGGCTTTTTTTTGGTCGCGCACGCCTTTATCTTCAATTTCTGCCGCGCAAATTTTGTCTGCCGCTTTGGAAGAAGCCAAAAGATAATCAATTCGCATTCCTTTATTATGTTGCCACGAACCGCCGCGATAATCCCACCAACTAAAAGCCTGATGGCTTGAATTAAAGGCGCGATAAGAATCAACAATTCCTAAATTTAAAATGGAGCGAAATTTTTGACGTTCAAAATCGTGAAAACAAACCGTGTTGCGCAAACTTTTGACATCAAAAACGTCAATTTCTTCAACAGCAACATTAAAATCGCCGCCAAAAATCTGTATTTCATCAAACGCCGCAAGATTAGAAAAATGAGCCTTTAACGCCTCGAGAAACTCAAGTTTATAGATAAATTTTTTAGAATTTTCTAAAGCTTCGCCCTCGCCCAAATCTCCGCCGCCATTTGGAACATAAATTGAAGCTACGCGAATTGCCGCGCCATCAACCGAAATTACGCCTTCAATGTAGCGTGCTTGTTGCGATTCTTGATTGCCAAACAAATTTGTAACTTCGCCATTGCTTAAAATGGGCGCGTTTGGCAAAACCTTAATTACATCTTCAATTTGAAATTTAGAAAGAATTGCAACTCCGTTATAGCTTTTTTGACCCGCCACAACCGAGTTGTAACCCACGTCGAACAAGGCTTCAAAAGGAAATTCTGTTTCCACACATTTTAATTCCTGCAACAAAACCACATCAGGATTAGAGTTTTTTAACCACTCCAAAAGCCTTGGCAAACGCGCCTTAATAGAATTTACGTTGAAGCTGGCAATTTTGATTTGGGGCATTTTTAATCGATATGTAATTTTATCTTGTGAAACCAAAAGCATTGGGGCTTAAAGAATGTAATTTTATCTTATGAAACCAAAAACATTGGGGCTTAAAGAATTGCCCCTAGGATTTTTGGGTGAAGGATTGGGAGACAAATTGGCATTTTTTTTTGGCTCTTGCGCCTTTGTAATCATTTTGCCAATTGTTTTTTTGGCATTATCAATGTCTTTTTGGGAGTGATTAAAATCGGGAACTTTTTGACTCAAGTTATCGCTTATTGCCCGCAAGAATGTTTCTGTTTTTATTTCAACCGATTCGTAGCTTTTTAGCTCTTCAATAGAGCAATTTCCATACATTGCATAAAAATCTTTTGAATCATTATCTGTGGCAACAATTCTTATCGTTGACTGTTTTTGGGGATTATTGATGGTGAGTAATTCAGGGTTTTCATGAAAGCGATCATTTCCTTCACTAACAAAAATTCCGTTTTGATCAAAAACTTTCAGCAATACTGAATCAAAATCTTTTCTGTCAAAACAAAGTTCTTTTTCGACTTCTTTTGGAATCCAATGAAAACTAAAACCATCTTTTTGATGTTTTGGCAAAATTTCATCTTCGTAGTTTGGAAGCAACTTCATCAATTGCAAAGTTGGTATTTCGAAAAATTGACAACCCTTAGCTCTTACTAAAAACTCATTATCATTCATCTTAAACACTGGAAATAAACGTATTGAATCTTCTTTTAAGACAAAGTTTTTATTTAGCTTAAGAATACTTCCCTCTTCTTTATATCCAACATAGTTGGGATTTAGTTTCATGATGGTGTCAAAATTTTCAGGAGAGAGGTTGAACTTATATTCGGTCATATCATCTAAATCATGCGGGGTTATCTGCAAAATATTTCCCCCACCTATCACGTCAAAATTATGTTGCTTTGCGCGAAACTTGAACTGTTCTACAAAACTTTCTTGGCTTAAAAATTCTTTTATCGAAAAATCTTTCCATCCGCTCTTATCCACAACATTTTCAAAAAAAAACGAAATTGAGTTATCTTTATTAAGATTAACTTGAGGATATTCTGCAATGTCGCGGGTTTTATTTATTACGCTTTTTGCAACAAGATTCGCAAACATTGACCATTCACCTCCTTCTTTCGAGATGTTCGTGGCGTCATCTTCGTTGGTTAAATATTTATATTCGGGCTTTCCTATTTTTAGTTCATATTCATTTGCCCCAGCTTTTAAAAGCTCTTCAAGAAGAATTTCATCGTGATTGTCACTGGCAATTTTTAAGGCTGTTTTGCCAGAATTATCGCTCTCATTAATGTTTGCTCCATAAAAAATCAGTAAATCAATAGCCTCTTTTGCTTTGCGAGACGAGCCCTGATTTAGTTTTTCACGAACTTTTTCTTTGTAATCAATTTTGCCTTCTTCGCTACGTCTTTCAAAAGCAATTTCTGTTAATTGGTAAGCATTATAGTAGCCAATTTTGCCAGAAAGCGACATTAGAGAATTTTGACCTTGTTTGTTTTTAATCGAAGGATTTGCTCCTTTTTCCAAGAGAAGTTTTATGATTTGATTGGAAACCACATTTTGGTTTACCGCCTCTGCGCTTGGAGATATTCCTCTAATTCCTTCTCTTTTAAGAAAAACCCTCTGAAGGTTTTTACATGCAATTATAAGCGCTGTTTCGCCTTTTTCGTTTTGAAGATTAACGCTAGAATTTGGAAATAATTTAATGGTTTTGAGTTTTTGTGTTTCTACAAGATTCATCAAAGCGCTATCGCCATTTTGGTTTTGAATATTGGTATTAGCTTTATTTTTTAATAAAACTTTGCAGATATCGGAATCTGTAATTGCGGCAATAATTAGCGGGGTATCTCCATTTTTATTAGGTAAATCTACTTTGGCTCCATTTTCTAATAAAAACTTAACAACTTCTGGGTTTCGACTCCCGGTTTGGCATGCAATCGTTAAAGCCGTATCTCCATCAATAGAACAATTTATATCTAGCGACGACTTATCGGCATTCGCAAAAAGAAGTTCTAAAGCTTTTATTCGGGCTTCGGGTTGATAATAATTGCCAAATCCCCAACATATTCGGTGCAAAAGATTATTTGGATTGTCGTAATCTGAATTTTCTTTAGTCATATTAAAGCTACAAATCCTTCATAAAGTGAAAGCCGCGAATGTAAAAACCTTCGCGAAAATAAAGCGGATGCGATTTTTTGTTTTCGGTATAAGAATCTAAAACAAACTTTTGGCAATCGTGGTTTTTGGCAATTTGTTCAAGGCAATTTAACAAAATTTTTCCCACACCTTTTTTTCTAAAATCTAAATCAACAACCAAGTTCGAAGCTTGTAAATACCGACCGCAATAAAGCATTAAAGAAATTGAATAACCCGAAACTCCAATCATTTTTTCACCCAAAAACGCGGCAACCATTTTGTAGTCGTTGCGCAAAATCATCTCGTCTAATTTTTTTTCAAAATCTGCAAAACTCATTTTGTCGTAAATTTGACTAACCAAATCGAAGGCTTCGAGCATTTGGTCTTTTTTATTTAAGTCTTTTACAACAATTTGATTCATCAAATTAAGCGGTTTTTAATTGTTCACCCAAAGCTGCGGCCCAATAAGTAATACTTCCCGCGCCGGTGCAAAAAACTATGTCGCCAGCCGAAATTTGGCTTTTGACAATTTTTGCCAAATCTTTTTCAGAATTAAGCTTGATAACATTTTGATGTCCTAATTTTTTGATTCCATCAACTAAATCATCTTGGGTTGCGCCTTTAATTGGCGATTGTCCCGCTGAATAAACATCGGCAACAATCACGCAATTTGCGTCAAAAAACGCGCCGCAAAATTCATGAAACAAACTATTAACGCGCGAATATTTGTGAGGCTGAAAAACGCAGATTATTTTTTTGTTTCCGGCCAAATGTCGCGCGGCTTTAAGGGTGGTTGAAATTTCGGTTGGATGATGACCATAATCATCAATTATTGCCACACCTTCATATTCGCCAACTTTGGTAAAACGACGCTTCACGCCGTTAAAAGCCGCAAGCGCTTTTTTAATTTTTTCGTCATCAAAACCCAAAAAATCTCCAATTGCAATTGCCACCAAAGCGTTGCTGGCATTGTGTTTGCCATAAACTGGCATTTTGATATTTTTGATTTGACGACCCGATTTAAAAATTACGTCAAAAGTTAAGCCGCCAGAATCCATCAAAATATTTTTAGCGCGCAAATCGGCGTCTTTATTGATTGAATAGCTGATTAAATTTTTTTTACTGAACTTTAACTTATCGTAAATTTTTTCTACTTCTTGCCCATCAACGCACATCACGCAAATTCCTTTTTGCGGAATTTGTTCAACATATTTTTCAAAACAATCTTTTTGCTTCTCAAAACTTCCAGCGTAACCGCTAAATTCAAGATGTTCTGGCTCAATGTTAGTAACCGCGCCAATAAAACTTGGCAAGTCAACAAAACTGGCGTCAGATTCGTCAGATTCGGCGACTAAATAT
>CANEUK010000113.1 GCA_947441695.1 Rickettsiales bacterium | reverse complement strand
TCGCCCTCATCAACCCATATTGCACGAGTTAAAAACTTAACATCTGACTTAGTAACTCTAATTCTCAAATATTGCCAATGAGCAATGGCTATAAGAAAAAAATGAATAAAGTGGTAAAAAACAATTAAAGAAATCCCGATCGAAATGAAATTTTCATCAATATGCTGAAAATTTATTCCATAAAAACTAACTCCAGTTTTACTGATCGAAGCACCGCTTAATTTGTAAAAAATTGCCACAAAAGAAAAAATTAATAAATTCCTTCTGACTCGATGAGCGTTCTCGCTTAAATCATCTATAATCAATTTTCCATCGACTTCTTTTTTATCTTCGACTTCTTTTTTATCTATTTTCATCTCTTAAATTCTTAATTTTATTTCTAAAAACAGCATCAAATTTTTCCAAAGCTGTTTTTAGCCAATGATGCTGTGAAATTCTGCGCGGGGAAGAATTTTTAATTCCGCTCCCAGTGTTCATGTCGCGTTAAAATTAAAATGAAGGCGCAAAACCTAGATAATTTTAGCTAAAAAATAATTTTGGCGCAGGAATAAACGCGCAAACTGGCTTACAAAACCAGAGTTCGGGCAAGATTGGTTGACAAACCCAGTCCAGCGCAGGCGAAACCTAGTTAAAAAGTCATTTTTAGCGCAAAGGTTTTCAAAACAGCTTTTAAACATCCAAATTCACAACTTTTAGTGCGTTTTCTTGAATGAAGTCGCGTCTTGGTTCAACCACATTTCCCATCAAGGTTGAAAAAGTTTGATCGGCTTCGTCATACTGGTCGACTTTTACTTGAAGCAACGTGCGATTGGCCGGATCAAGAGTTGTTTCCCAAAGTTGTTCGGCGTTCATTTCGCCCAAACCTTTGAAGCGTTGGGTTGAAACGCCTTTTTTGCCAGTTTCTAAAATTAAGTTCATCAACTCAAGCGGCTTGGTTGCGGCGCGCTCTTCTTCGCCGCGAATGAATTTTAGCGATCCAGAAAATTCGTCAGCAATTTGCTCTTTTAATTGCGCCAATGCAGAAATTTCGGGGAAGTCAAAATAAGAATTTTTAACCAAATAAGAGGTTTTAACGCCTCGCGTTTCTTTGATAATTTCAATGTCGTTTGAATCTGTAATTGAAGCCTTCCAAGTCAATTCTTCGCTTGAAGTATTGACAAAAATTTGCTCAATTTTTTCGATTAATTTTTGTGCGGCTTGTTTGTCGCTCATCCAAGATTTGTCAAACGCGCCCGCCAATGCCAAATTTTCAGAAATTTCGGGCTGAATTACGCGCGACAAGTTTTGAATTAGATGAGAAAATTTACCAAGTTTTGCTACAAAATCGTTTAAATCGGCTCCAGTTCTGTCGCCAGCTTTGGTTTTTAAAAGCGCGTTATTCAATGCATTTTCAATGATATAGGCTTGCAAAGCTTGTTCGTTTTTTAAGTAAACTTCGCTAGAACCTTTTTTAACTTTGTAAAGCGGCGGCTGCGCGATATATAAAAATCCATATTCAATTAGTTTTGGCATATGGCGAAAGAAAAACGTCAATAACAAAGTTCGAATGTGCGAACCGTCAACGTCGGCGTCGGCCATGATAATGATTTTGTGGTAGCGAACTTTTGACGGGTCAAAATCTGCCTCGCCAATTCCAGTTCCAAGAGCCGTGATTAAGGTTCCAATTTCAACCGAAGAAAGCATTTTGTCGAAGCGCGCGCGCTCAACATTTAGAATTTTGCCGCGAATTGGTAAAATGGCTTGAAATTTGCGATTGCGCCCAGATTTGGCGGAGCCGCCGGCTGAATTTCCTTCCACGATAAAAATTTCAGAAAGTGCTGGATCTTTTTCTTGGCAATCTGCCAATTTTCCGGGCAAATTTGAAACTTCGAGCGCCGATTTACGACGAGTTAATTCGCGCGCTTTTCTGGCGGCTTCGCGGGCTTGCGCCGCTTCAACGGCTTTGCCAACAATTATTTTAGCATCACTTGGGCGTTCTTCAAACCACTGCGACATTTTGTCGTTAACCCAAGATTCAACATGAGTTCTAACTTCAGAAGAAACTAGTTTGTCTTTAGTTTGTGACGAAAATTTTGGATCTGGAACTTTAACCGAAAGCACGCAGGTTAAGCCTTCGCGCACATCTTCGCCAGTTAAAACAATTTTTTCTTTTTTGAAAAGTTTGCTGTCGGTGGCGTAGTTGTTAATGGTGCGAGTTAAAGCAGCGCGAAGTCCGGCGAGATGCGTGCCGCCATCGCGTTGACGAATGTTGTTGGTGAAACATAAAATATTTTCGTGGTAGCTGTCATTCCATTGCATTGAAACTTCAAGACTAATTCCAGTTACTTTGTCAGAAGCCGCAACGCTGATGGTTTGGTGCAAAGCATTTTTGCTTTTATCAAGAAATTTTACGTAAGCTTCAACGCCGCCTTGATAGAAAAGCAAAATTTCTTTTGGTTCTTCTTGTCTTAAATCTTTGAGCAAAATTTTTACGCCCGAATTTAAGAAAGAAAGCTCGCGCAAACGCTGCTCGAGAGTTGCAAAACTAAATTCAAGAACGTTAGAAAAAGTTTGATTTGAGGCGTGAAATGTAACTTGCGTGCCTTTTTTTCCGTTTGCATCGCCAATAATTTTTAATGGAGAAACCGCGTCGCCATGTTCAAAGCGCATGTTATATTCTTTGCCGTCGCGCCAAATGTTAAGTTCAAGCCAATCAGAAAGAGCGTTGACAACCGAAACACCAACTCCGTGCAAACCGCCCGAAACTTTGTAAGAATTTTGATCAAACTTGCCGCCAGCATGAAGTTGCGTCATTATTACTTCGGCAGCCGAAACGCCTTCTTCTTTGTGAATGTCAACTGGAATTCCGCGACCATTATCTTTTACGGTAACCGACCCATCGGCGTTAAGGGCAACAATTACCTCGTCGCAATGACCAGCAAGTGCTTCGTCAATTGCGTTATCGACCACTTCGTAGACCATGTGATGCAAACCGCTTCCGTCATCGGTGTCGCCAATATACATTCCCGGGCGTTTGCGAACAGCTTCTAGTCCTTTTAAAACCTTAATTGAGTCAGAGGAATATTCGGCGCTAACCGTGTTGTCTAATTGATCTTCAACCAACGGATTTTCGTATTTTTTGCTTGCCATTTTTTAAGTGTGTTGATTGGTTTTTTTTTGAGAAAGGAAGATGTTATCAAGCCTTGACAATTGGACTTCAAGAAGGATTGAAACAAGGTAAGAATTTAAATCTAAAAAAGAAGGAAATTTTTGATAATTTTTTAAAAAAACTTAGAGACGCTTTTTAAAGCCAGAAGTTAAATAAAAAAACGCGGCACCAATCAAAAAAGCCGCTAATGCCAAAATGAAAAATCGAATGAAAGTGGCAAAAAACCACTCTTTCCAGCTGCCAAATTGAAATTCGTTTTGCACCAAAGTGTAATTGTAATTTTTTTCAATTACTTGGTTTTTGTTGGCTGCCAAATCAAGATAACCGAGCTTGCACAAAATTCGGGCATTTTGATCGTCTGATTTAGAAATATCGTCTTGCCAAATTGAAATTCTGATTTCTTTGATTGGATAAATTTTGCTATTTTGACAAATAATCGAAGATTTTTCTAAGTTGATTATTTTGATTAATTTGGGTCTTTTTTCAAACTGAAAACTCACCAAAGCCATCAATGAAAAGGTAAAAATGGCGACGTAAAAAAATTTTAAAACCCTGTAAATAGAGTTTTTTTGTAAATTTTGGCGCGTCATTTGATTTTTAAAATTTTGTGAATTTGCAACGAAACCAAGTAACCGTGTTTTTGCGACAAATCTAAAACATGCTGCAAATTAGCTTGGTTCTTGGTCTCGTCATATTCGTCCATTGGCTGAATATAGACGGGAATTTTAGATTTTGTTTGACCAACTTCGGCAACTTCTTGGTAATTTTTTTTATTTTTTGAAATAATAAATTTGAAAGCGTTGATGCGCAAAAGCAAATCTGACCTGATTTGGTGATATTTTTTGTTGGTGATTTTTGGCGAACAGATAATTTTTACTTGAGGCGGAAGTTTGCGAAAAATTGTGCCGTTGGTTTCAATTTGAACTAAAAAGTTTAATTTTATCAATTCTTCGCAAAGCCTTTCAATTGGCTGGCGCATTGGCTCGCCGCCAGTAATTACTACAAGATTTCTAACGACTTTTTCTTCAGAATTTTTAGAGATTTTTTGCACTTCGTCTAAAATTTTTTGCAACGAAAAATTTTGATAAGTTTCAAATTCAGTGTCGCAAAAATCGCACGCCAAATTGCAACCTCCAAGCCGAACAAAAACCGCTGGATATCCAACATAACAACCCTCGCCTTGCAAAGTTGGAAAAATTTCTTGGACGTTTAGATGGCTTCCGTCGTGGGTTTCTGGCTTTAAAATTTGGTTTTTACCGAACATTTTTTTATGATTCTGTTTTGTGTTTTTTTGTAAGTTTTTTTAACCCAGCTATTTTGATTTTTTGCAAAGTTTTTTGCGTAAATTTCTTTAAATTTTTTTTGATTTTTCAGAGAAATTTTCTGCGATTTTTTCTAATTAATTTCTCATCGTAATTAAATTTTCTTGAGAGTGTTTGGGTTTGAGAAGTTAGACTTAATTGTAAAACAAGGGTTTTTTGATTTATGGACTAATTTTTAAAACACTTCGTTTTGTCGTAGTTAATGAACTAAGATTAGACGAGTCTTCAACCCTAGTAGATTTTGATGGATTGATGCTTCTATTAAAGGTAAAAAGCACATCTCTTAAATCGCGCAAGTTAATTTTAATGCCATCTGGTTTTTGAAGCTCTTCGTAAAATGTCTTGGCGGCTATTGCCGGAATATCAAAATCAGCAGAAGTTTTTTGATCAAATTGCGCTTGTTGTTGCGCCTCGAAACAGTGGCGAGATATTTTTTTCAAATCTTCCAGCTCATAATCATTAAGGCTTTTAGACTGGTAAATATTTGATCTGTGTTTAATCGCAGGACTTAACTGACTTCTGCCC
>CANEUK010000112.1 GCA_947441695.1 Rickettsiales bacterium | reverse complement strand
CCGCCACGTTGCAAAGTGTTGTTCCATTCTTTTTTAAATTCGCTTTCGTCTTTTTTGCACTCGATAATTAAAAGCGATTTTCCCGAATTATCTTTTATCAAAATATCAGCGCGCCCGCCGCTTGCGCCATGGCCAACTTTCCATTTTGGCTCAAGTTCAATATGTTCTGGTTTGTAGCCTTTTTCAAAAAGTCGGTTTACGCATTCAAAGACAACAAAATTTTCATCAGCAGAAAAATTACAGGTGAATTCTCCATGAACTTTGAAGCCTTTTTCTATTGGATAAACAAGCTCATTTTTTTTGAAATCAACTTTTAGATGCGCGTCTATTTTAGGAAAATATTTGCTAAAAATATCGTTCTTTTGGGTGAATTTAAGGCTTTCTAGTAAAGCTTTTAGATTGTCTTTATTTATCATTTTTTAGCTGATTAATTTTCTAGTCAAATTCGGATTAATCCGCGTTGTAATTTCATAATTAAAAGATCCCGACCAATCGCCCCAATCTTCGGCGCTGACGACTTGGTTTTTTTCGCCGCCGATAATTGTTGCGATGTCGCCAACTTTAATTTTTTTCACGTCGGTTACATCAACCACAATCATATTCATCGTAACGCGTCCCAATTGCGGAACCTTGATTCCATTGACTAAAACCCAAGCTTTTTTTGAAGAAATTCTGGGAATTCCGTCAAAATAACCAACTGGCAAAATGGCAATTTTTGAGTCGCGTTTTAGCTGAAAAGTACAGCCATAAGAAATGAAACTGCCTTTGGGCAAGTTTTTTATTTCAACAACTTTGGTCTTCCAGGACAAAGCGGCGACAAGCTTTGTTTCTTTTTGATATTTTTCAAAAACTTCGTCAGACGACCATAATCCATAAATTCCGCCGCCAACTCGCACCGCGTCAAAAATGCAATTAATTTCGGAAATAAAAGTTCCCGCCGTAGAACTGGCGTGAAGTTGCGGATTTAAACCAATTTTTGCCAACGCGTTTTTCCATTTTAAAAACTCTAAAACTTGTGCTTTGGTATAATCTAAAAAAGTTGACGAATCGGGCGCGGCAAAATGAGTGTAAAGCCCAACCAATTCGATATTTTTATTTTTTAAAAGTGGCAAAACTTTTTTCACGCAATCAAAAACAAATCCATCGCGCCCCAAACCAGTTTCAACGCAAAGATGAATTTTTAATTTTTGGTTGCCCGAAAGTTTTTTTGCCGCCCGCAAAATGTCTAAATTAGAAACCGAAACTTCGATTTGTTCTTTGGTGGCAAGTTCAATTTGATTAACAAACACGCGCCCCAACATCAAAATTGGTTTGTCAATTTTTTGTGCGCGAAGCAAAAGCGCGTCTTCAAAATCATAAACCCCAAAAGCATCAATTTTGTTTTTAATTGCGCCGGCAACTTGCAAAAGACCGTGTCCGTAAGCGTTAGATTTTACAACGGCAATAAATCTAGTTTTTTTCTTAGCTTTTTTCTTTAGGAGTTTTTTTATTTCAGAAATATTTTGCAAAAGCGCGTCTTTGCTAATTTCAATCCAAGTTGGGTTTTTCATTTTTGGCGCAAAATTTCGTTAAAAAAACAGCTGATTTTTCCAGTGTGACACGCCACTCCGGTTTGTTTTACCTTCAACAAAATGCAGTCAAAGTCGCAATCTGCCGAAATTGAAACCACTTCTTGCAAATGTCCGGAAGTTTCGCCTTTTTTCCAAATTTTGTTTCGCGAGCGCGAAAAATAAGTGGCCAAGCCGCTTGAAATTGTAAGGCGCAAGCTTTCTTGATTCATCCACGCCACCATCAAAACTTGATTGGTTTTTTCGTCTTGGGCAATTGCGCAAATAAGCCCGTTGGCGTTGAATTGCAGTTTTTCTAAAAAATTCATCGAGCTTGAAATAGAGTTGATAATTGCGGGCGTGAGGATTTAAAAATGTCTTTTCCATTCCATTTTTCAAAATCAAAAAAATCAATTTTTAAATGATTACTTGCACCAGACGAATTGAATTCGACGCCGCGCACCGCATTATAAACCACGAAAGCAAATGCAAAATGTTGCACGGACATCGTTACGCTTTGGAAGCAACTTTCGTCGCCGATGATTTAGATAATTTAGGTCGCGTAATTGATTTTGGCGTGATTCGCGAAGTGCTTGGTGGCTGGATTGACGACAATTTTGATCATAACACAATTTTATCGATTAAAGATAAAAAACTGGGCGAAAAAATTGCCGAAATAACGGGGCAAAAAATTTATTATATGACGCAAAACCCCACGGCAGAAAATATCGCCAACTATATTTTTGCCGAAATTTGCCCCAAACTTTTTGCCGATAAAAACGTCAAATGCGTTGCCCTAAAACTTTACGAAACTCCGAATTGCTACGCCAATGTTGAATAATTTTTCTGCCAATTATCGCGTTTATTTTGAAGACACCGACGCTGGCGGCGTGGTTTATTACGCTAATTATTTGAAGTTTTTTGAACGCGCCCGCACCGATTTTTTGCGTGCGCGCGGAATTTTCCAATCGAACTTAGCAAAAACGCAAAATTTGGCTTTTGTGGTTCGCAAATGCGAAATTGAATATCTAAGCCCCGCAAGGCTTGACGACCTAATTGAAGTTTCGGTTTTAATTAAAGAAAAGCGCGCCGCGTCAATTTTAATGGCGCAAGAAATTTCACGCGACGGCAAAATTTTATCGCGCTTAAATGTGGAAATTGTTTGCGTTAGCGCCGATGAACTTCGCCCTAAAAAACTGCCCGCAAATTTTTAACCAAAAAAACATGCCAATTCTCAACTGGATCGGAAAAGACAAAATAATAAATCACCACCTCGAAGTGCCATTTAGAGTTTTAGATTTAGCTTATGGTTTTTCGCCCCAAAACTTGCAAAGCCAAACTGCAACTAATTCGGGCAATAAAATAATTCATGGCGACAATCTTTTGGCGCTTAAATCTTTGCTGTGCGAATATGAAGGCAAAATAAAATGTATTTATATCGATCCACCCTACAACACAGGCAATGAAGGATGGGTTTATAACGACAATGTAAACGACCCCAAAATTAAAAAATGGCTTGGGCAAGCCGTGGGAAAAGAAGCCGAAGACTTAAGCCGCCACGACAAATGGCTTTGCATGATGTATCCGCGCCTAAAATTGCTGCATAAACTTTTGGCAGATGACGGCGCAATTTTTATTTCAATTGACGATAACGAGCTGGCGAATTTGCGGCTGATGATGGATGAAATTTTTGGGCAGCAGAATTTTGTGGCAACTTTTGTTAGAAGAAGGAGAAAAACCCAAGCGAATCTTGCAAAGAATGTTGCCCCAGTTCACGAATATGCGGTTTGTTTTTGTAAAAAGTCTCAATTTTTTAATCTTAAAAAAATTCCTTATTCAGAAGAATTTGTAAAAAAAAGTTTTTCTAATCCTGATAACGATTTAAGAGGGGTTTATCAAACCAGACCAATTGCACAACCTGATAATTCCAGCAACAAAGAGTATGTTTTAAAAATGCCAAACGGGAGAGAGATAAAAGCAAAATGGAGTTGTTCTCAAGAAACTTTTAACCGTTATATTGAAGAAAAAAGATTGGTAATTCCAAGAGATGGAAACGGAATGCCCAGAATAAAAATATTTCTTTTTGAATTAGAAGGACAGCTTGCAAATACTTGGTTGGAAGATGTTTCTACAAACGACGAAGCTTCAAAAGAAATTGAAAATATTTTTGGTTCAAATTCATTTTTTTCTTATCCAAAACCAACGGGTTTGATCAAAAAAATTTTGCAAATTGCAACCGACAAAAACTCAATAATCCTCGATTCTTTTGCAGGCTCTGGAACCACGGCGCAGGCGGTTTTGAATCTTAATCAAGAAGATGGCGGCAATCGAAAATTTATTTTAATTGAAATGCAAGACTATGCCAAAAACATAACCGCCGCAAGGGTTGAGCGCGTAATTTGTGGTTATGGCGAAGGGCAAAAAGCGGTTGCGGGTTTGGGCGGCGAATTTGATTTTTTTGAATTAGGTGCGCCACTTTTTATTGGCGAAAATAACGAGTTTTTAAACGAAGAAATTAACCTCGAAACAATCAGGCAATATGTTTGGTATTCTGAAACCAAAAGTTCGTATCAGCCAAATTTTGACATTGAGAAAAGCCCTTATTTTTTGGGCAAAAAAGATCAAACCGCTTATTATTTTATCTACGAAAAAGACGCGCTCACAACTCTGAACTATGAAATTCTTGCTCAAATAAAAACTACCGCCGAACAATTTTTAATCTACGCCGATAATTGTTTGCTTGGCAAAGATTTTATGGCGCAAAATAACATTATTTTCAAAAAAATTCCGCGCGATATTACGCGTTTTTAAATTGCCAAAACATGGAACTAAAAACTTATCAGCGTCAAGTAATTCAAGACCTTGAGCTTTATTTGCAATATTTACAAAAACACCAAAAAACTGATCTGGCTTTCAATAAATTTTGGGAAGATAAAATTGGGGTTTTTAACAAGTTTGAAGGTTTGGGCATGGAACCCTACAAAAACAACATCCCAAACGCGCCGCATCTTTGCGTGAAAGTTCCAACCGCGGGCGGCAAAACTTTTATTGCTTGCAACGCGCTGAAAACAATTTTTGATTCTTACGACGCAAATTTGCCAAAAGTGGTTATTTGGCTGGTTCCATGGAGCAACTTGCTTGATCAAACGGTTAAAAACTTAAGCGATTCGAACCATCCTTATCGCCAAAAATTAAATAGTTTATTTGGCAATCGCGTTGAAATTTATCAAAAAAAAGATTTGCTTTATGGGCAAAATTTTAGCCCAGTTTCGGTTAAAGAGCAGCTTTCGATAATAGTTTTAAGCTTTGCCAGCTTGCGCGCAAAAAACAAAGACGATCGCAAAGTTTATCAACAAAACGGACAATTGGCAGCTTTTGCCAACAGCTATAAAAATAATTCGCACTTGCTTGAAGATGTTGACGAAACCGCCTTAATCAACGTGATTAGAAGCCT
>CANEUK010000111.1 GCA_947441695.1 Rickettsiales bacterium | reverse complement strand
GAAATTCAATTTACTCAATCTTCGGTAAATTTTGAAGATTTATTGGGTAAATTTATTTTTAATTCCGATTCTAAAAAAAGTGAAAAAAATGATAAAAAATAGACTTTTCTACTCAATTATTTTTATTTTTAGCTTTTCTTCTTCCGCTATTTTTGCTCAAAATTCAGCCGAAATCACCAGTAAAATTGAACCACAACTTAATATTGATAAAACAGATCTCTCTCGTTTTTATAATATTGCCGTTATTCAGGGCTTAAATAAAACCACCGCCAAAACTTCTAGGCTAGAAATGCGCATTGGTGAAAAAATTAATTTTGGTCAAATTACGATAGCTGCTCATAAATGTTGGCAATCTTCTCTAGATCAAAAGCCAGAAAGTAAAATTTTATTAGAGGTTTTTGAGCAAAAAGAAGGCGCGCAAAAAAGAATTTTTTATGGCTGGATGTTTGCTTCAAGCCCTTCAATTTCTGGTCTTGAACATCCAATTTACGATTTAACGGCAATATCTTGCAAAAAATAAATGATAAAAATTTCTCCTTCAATTCTTTCGGCTGATTTTTCAAAACTTGGCGAAGAAATCCAAAATATTGCCAAAGCTGGCGCCGATTATATTCACATTGACGTGATGGACGGAGCTTTTGTTCCAAACATTACAATCGGCAACGAAGTAATAAAAAACTTACGCAAGAATTGCGCACTTCCTTTTGACGTTCATTTGATGATTAACAACCCCGATAATCACATTAAAGCCTTTGTTGACGCTGGATCTGACATTATCACGATTCACGCCGAAGCTTCAATTCACCTAGATCGCAGCATCGAATTGATAAAATCTTTTGGTAAAAAAGCTGGAGTTTCAATTGTTCCTTCAACTCACGAAAACGTTCTTGATTATGTTTTAGAAAATCTCGATTTAATTTTGGTAATGACAGTAAATCCTGGTTTTGGTGGACAAAAATTTTTATATTCGCAGCTCAAAAAAATTGAGAATATCCGAAAAAAAATTGAAAAATCTGGCAAAAAAATTGAACTTGAAGTTGATGGCGGAATTAACGAAGAAACCTTTAAAATAGCAACTTTGGCTGGTGCTGATGTTTTGGTTTCGGGTTCTTACATTTTTGGTTCAAATAACTACGCACAAGCAATCAAAAAACTTCGCTCTTAAGAATTATGAAATATGTTGTTTATGGCTTAGGAATTTCAGGCGTTTCAACGGCAAAACATTTGGCTTCTAAAGGCTTTGAAGTAATTGCAACCGATGACAATGAAGAAAAAATTTCCTTGCCAGAAAATTCAGCGTTTTTTTCAAAAAAATTTCTTAAAGACATTTCTTTTGACAAAAAAACTATAATCAGTTTTTCTCCTGGTATTTCGCTTTACTTTCCACGTCCTCATAAAATTTTAGAAATAGTAAAAAAAACAGGCGCTGTTTTGGCGTGCGATATCGAAATTTTTTATCGTCTTAATTCGCATAATAATTTCATTGGAATCACTGGAACTAACGGCAAATCAACCACCACAGCACTTACGGGTTTTATTTTTAAAGAGCTAAAAATTGCTTCAGAAATTGGTGGCAATATTGGCGTTCCTTGCTTTGATTTGTTGCAAAACCAGCAAAACTTTTCATATATTTTTGAAACTTCTTCTTATCAACTTGACTTGCTTTCGCAAACTCATTTCAAAATTGCCGCGCTTTTAAATATAACCCCAGATCACATCGACCGCCACGGCTCGTTAGAAAATTATATTGCTACCAAAAAAAGAATTTTCTGCAATCAGGTTGAAGGAGATTTTGCTTTGATTGACGTTGATTGCAAAAATTCAAAAAAAGTTTTTGACGAGTTAAAAAACGACAAAAATTTTCGCGCCACTTTGGTGCCAATTTCAACTAAACAAATTCAAGAAAATGGCGTAGCGCTTTTTAACGGAACCTTGGTAAATAAAATTGATGGAGCAAATTCTAGCTTTGAACTCGAATCGCAATTTTTAATTGGGCAACATAATAACCAAAACATGGCTTTTGCCTTTGCTATTAGCTATTGTAACCAAATTTTACAAAAAAAATTGCACACCCAAGAAAAAATTATTGCTGCAATAAAAAAATTTACAGGATTGCGCCATCGCATGCAATTATTGGGCAAAATTGACGGCATCAAATTTATTAATGACAGTAAGGCAACTAACGCCGAATCGACCCAAAATGCTCTTTTGGCATATGATAATATTTTTTGGATTTTGGGCGGGGTTGCTAAAAGTGGCGGAATTTCTGGCTTGGCGCCATTTTTTAAAAAAATCCACAAAGCTTATTTAATAGGCGAAGCTTCTGAAAATTTTGCCGAAGTTTTTGAGAAAAATTCAGTTACCTTTGAAAAATGCGGTGATTTAAAAACCGCTTTTGCAAATGCTTTTCAAGATGCAAAAAATGTTGGCTTCTCGCAAAAAAACATTTTACTTTCGCCAGCTTGTGCGTCTTTTGATCAATGGAAAAATTTTGAACAACGCGGAGACTATTTCTGCCAGCTTTTTGATGAATTACAAAAATCTTAAAATAACCAAAAATTTTTCAAAAGTTGTAAAAAACTTAACCGTTTGTGTTGCCTTAATTTTAAGTTTTTTAACAATTTTTTCTTCAAAAGAAAGTTCTTCAAACTCTCTTCCAGCCTGCTCTAGCTTTACAATAACAAGCGCCGATGCCAAACCCGGAAATAACTGCTTGTTTGTTGCAAACAAACCTCTTTGCCAAAATATTACAACCGCAACTTACACAATTCCGCCTGCCAGCTATTTAACTTCTGGACAAGTTCATCGAGTCAATTGCTATGACCTAAGCGATATGCCGCTATGTAGCCAGTTAAAAGAAGAACTTAGTAAACCCGCAGAAGATATTAAAAACGGTCTAAATTGCGCTACAGAATGCAGTTCAATTGAAACCCTTTCTGGTAGCGCTCCAGAAAACCGAGGAATAACTTATGCGGTTCACAACAGAGATTGCGTAAGGTTTTGTGATAGCGTTGATTCTGAAAATACCAAATATAGTAGCTCAATTGCAAAAACTGAAGGCGTAACTTGTGTTAGCAGAAAATGTCATCAATTAGATGAAGAAACGCTACCAAATAAAAATAGCAATTGTAACCAACTTCCTTGCAATTTGTTGTCAGTTGAAGAGTTGGTTCTTGTTATTAGCAGGAGCAAATACGCAAACAATCAAAACTATTGCGATGCTCTAAAAGACATCAATGACAGAGTTTTGAAATGTTATAAATTTTCTTTAGAGCAGCTTCCTTATACACTGCGGTCAAAAATGTGTGTTGTTCATAATTGCCAACCATCTTGTAAAGATACTTATGTTGCCAATACCGATGTTAATGGAGACGGAGAAATTAAAAATTTTGCTGGTTCAAACGATAGCGATGACACTTTAAACATCCCCTCCGACACCTCCACATATTCCCAAAGCTATAAATCAACTTATGAAGAACACATTAACTATGGATCCCCAATAACCTCTTCTAATTATTGCAACCCCATTATTTGCAAACCCATAATCAAAAATTCATTTCGTTGCACCGATGTCACCACCGATGGCACAAAAATTATTACTGGTGACGATGCAAAAGACACAAACAGAAACGATAAATGCGACTCTTCTGGCAAAGGAAGCGAATGTAGTGGTAATTTTTGCTATAAAACCATTGATTGTAATAAATCAGAAAACTCTTCTATGTCAGAATGCAAAGTCTCTGACGACAGATCTGACCCTGTCGAAGATACTATGGATTCTTGGTTTTATCGCCCAAAACCAATGAATAAAGCAGTACAAACTAACGGAATTTTACGAGAAAAAATAAGAGATAATGGAAATGGAGATATATGTTATAAGGTAGAAGATTTAGAGTATTACAGCACAGACGGAAGCCCAAGCGAAAATAAGAAATGGGGAATGAACCCTGAAATAATATTTTATTTACCAACAAAGATGCCACTTTTTTTTGAAAAATTTTCATATAAAGTAGGTTATTTTCTTACTTATTTGTCGCCAAATACTACTAAATCACCCGGACTTTGCAATCCTAGCAATGACGGCGATAGAGGAATAGGTTATCTTTATCTTTGTGGCAACAAAGGTAATTTATATAACCCCTTAGCCGACTATACGGCTTTTCATAAGGGCTATGTAAAAACTACTTTTACTGAAAAAGATGGCGCAGATGATGCCTATCACGAAGTTGTGGTTTGCTTAAGATTTAAAAATTCGATGAGACCAGACGATCTTCTGGAAGATGATTCTGAAACTTGCGGCTCAAGAGAATGTGGAATATCTTGTGGCTTTAGTAAATGCAAAAGTCAGACCTGTGGATATGATATTTGTAAAAAATTAACAATCACCGATCTTAATCCTAAAGAATGCGAGATGAGTAAAGATCTTGGTAGTGATTCAAGTAGTTCTGAGGAAGATTCTAAGTTCGACCAAGGAGATTGCATGGCAACAATAGACGGAAGTCGATTGCGGCTTAGAATCCAAAAATATGGCGATAAAATTTGCAGCTACCTTGATGCAACAAGTCATACCGCTTATCCATCTGCAAGACATTTATTTGCTCGTGGCACTGAAACACTAGCAGACGGTAAAACTTGTGTTTCTGGAACATCTTCTTCTGGTAAAGAATGCAACGGAAAAGATACTACTGATAATCCTGGTGCTACTGACGTGTGGCGCACAATGAAATTTGGTGATAATGTTCACATTCCTTATATTCAAAATAACCGATCAACAGAACCTTGGGGTTATATCGATAAAAAAGGAGAATTTTTTGCCGAGCAAGAATGTATTAAAACCACTTTGCGCCTTCCACCACCAAATCATTTTAATTTAGCAAATAGTCAAAACTCTTCAAAACTTTTTAATCCACCAATTTTTATCAAAAATTCTTATACCAAAAAAGGCAGCGAAATTATATCTATACCAAACAAAAATGACTATTATGGTTTAACCGATTTTAATTACCCCGCAATTCAAATTTCTTTT
>CANEUK010000110.1 GCA_947441695.1 Rickettsiales bacterium | reverse complement strand
GAAAATTATGCGCCACCACATAAAAACGCCCATCATTTTTAAGAATCGAATTAACGTCGCGACTTAATTTCAAAGGATCAAAAACATGCTCCAAAGTTTGAAAACAGCTCACCAAATCAAATTGCGCGGCATTATATAAATTTTTATCAAAAAAACCCTGCTTGATAAAAGGCTTCACAGATTTATTTGCAGTTGCGATTGCAGCGCTTGATGGCTCAATTCCGTGCAAATCGGTAACACCATTTTTTTGCAATTCAAAAAGAAAATCGCCACCTCCCGTTCCTATATCAAGTGCCGAATTAATTATTTTTTTTTGTGGCAAATATTTGGCATAAGTTTTGGCAGCGTATGCAGCTTCAACGCTGCTATCAAATGACGCATTTTCATATTCATGATAAACCAAAGATTGCGAAAGTGCTGGATTTGCATAAAGCAAATCACAAGGCTCGCACAAATATAAGCTCATGTTAAAAGGCTCTGGCTCTTTGCGCGAGGCAAAACTAAACTCGTTTAATTTTTCTGGATGAAAATTTTCTTCCAAATGCAAATTTGAACTTTCCAAGCCACAAATCGGGCAAGTACGCGAAATCAATTTCATGGCTTTTTATTTCCCAAAAATATTTTTAGAGACATCAATAGCCACAACATTGCCGCGCCTAATCAAACTCTTGCGAATAAAATGCGGACGACTTTTTACTTCTTCAAAAATCTTGGCAATATATTCGCCAATAATACTGATCGCAAAAAGATTTAATGAACCAAAAAATGTTACCAAAACTATTGTAGTTGTGACGCCACGTGGCGCAGATTCGGGGAAGAAATATTTAAGTAAGATTTGCGCAACCATTACGAATCCCGAAACAAATAACATCACCCAACCAAAAGCGCTAAGCATGTTAAGTGGAACGTAGCTGAATGAAAAAATCCCTTTTTTCGCCCAACCTAAATTCTTAAAAATGCTATTTGTGGTGCGACCAAATTTTCTTTCGGGGCGAATATAATCAACGCCAGTTTGTTTGAAGCCAGCATAAGCGCGAAGCCCGCGCAAAAATAAATCGCGCTCTTGAAAACGCAGTAAAACTTCAACAACTTTTTTATCCATCAACGCAAAATCTCCGGCATCATGTGGAATTTTTATATAGGAAAAAGCGGCAAAAAGACGGTAGAAAATTTTGTAAAAAACTCGCATGTAAAAAGGCGCGTCGCGACTTACGCGACGACCGTATATAACTTCATATCCCTCGCGCCATTTTTGCACAAATTGTTCAATCATTTCTGGCGGATCCTGCAAATCACCATCCATCAAAACACAACCATTTTTAGTTGCTAAATCAAGACCACTTTTAAAAGCAGCTTGTGATCCAAAATTTCTGGAATGAGTAATTCCAATCACATGTTCATCATGTTCGGAAATTTTTTGAATCACTTCTTCGCTATCATCGGGAGAACCGTCATTTACAAAAATAATTTCGTAGTCGAGCTTTAATTTTTGCATCACTTTTGTAATGCGCTCATACATTTCAGGAATTGCTTGCGCGTCTTTATAACAAGCGATTATCACTGAAACTGAATGAACGGCATCAAGCTCGTCGCGCTTACGCTTGGTTGCGCGCTTATCCAAATAAACTTCGAGGTTTTCTTTGACCCAAATAGTGGTTTTAAGCAAACCTTCTTCAAAATAAGTTTTGGCTTTCCAGCCTAAAATTTGCGCCGCTTTATTTGAATTTGAATACCAATTAGTTACGTCCCATTTATGCGCGGGATAATTAAATTTAGGCTCGCCTTTAATTTCATAAATTTTCTGCGAAATTTCGGCAATATCGCCAATCGTGGTTTTGGTTCCCGTTCCAATGTTAAAAGATTCGCCGTAAAAATTTTGTGGCAGCGCAAAAGCAGCATCAATAAAGGCTTCGCAAGCATCATCAATATATATGAAATCGCGTGAAATATCGGGATTGGTTAAAGTTGTAAATTCTTTTTGCAAACCTTTTAAAATAACTTGCGGAATCAAACGCGATGAATCTTCAAAAGGCCCGTAAACCGAATAAAGACGCAAGTTGGCAATTTTCATGCCCTTTTTTTTGCCATAAAAATGAATCAGATTAGAAATCGCCGCTTTAGTAACCGCATAATGACTATTGGCATTTAAAGTCGCGTCTTCTTTGGGCGCAGCCGATTCGTCGCCATATTCGGAAGAACTTCCAGCATTAATAAAACAATCAATTTGACGCTGAAAACAGGCTTCAATTAAACGTTGGGTAAAAATTACATTAGTTTCGTAAATGCGCTCTTCATCATTTTGAAAAGCGTAAGCGCCGTAAGAAATGCAGTTAAAAATAGTTTGGGCTTTGGTCTGATTTAAGGCTAAATCAAGCTTGTCTTTCACCAGCAAATCTCCAGCAATTATATGCTTGGAATCAATGTCTTCAAGCCGCCAATTTGGCAATTTAGAACTGGTTGCAAAAACATCATTGCGATATTGCAACAACATACGCAGCAAATTTGCGCCGATAAAACCACTGGCTCCAAGTACGAGAATTGGCCCTTTAAGAGTAACAATTTTTTGAGCGAGAGTTTGAGTCATTTTTAATTCAATTTGAAGGCGCTAATTACAGTTTCTTTGGTTAATTGTGATTCTTGGCGATGAAAATTTTGCGAGCCGTAAAATCCAGAAACATAACCTTGAGCGTGAAGATGTAAAAAAGATTTTAACGCAATATTTTTTGCAAGAATTTTGGCGGCAATCATTTGCCCAATTCCGCCTTGCGCCACATGTTCTTCTAATACGCAAAGTTTTTTGTTTGATATTTCTTGCGCTAATTCTTGAGGAAAATCATCGAACAAAGGAAGTTCGCCAAGCACCCAAATTGTTGGGCGCGCGTCCGCTTCTTCGCTTTGAAAATCATAAAGCAAATTGCTCGCAATCGAGCCAGTTACAATCAAAACTCCCAAATCGCCATCAAGAACTTTGCGCCATTTTGCGTAAGAAATTTCTGCTGTTTTTTGCGCCAAACCCAGACGTAAAAAAGCTGGTTTATTTAAATCGGAAATTCGTGAAATCATCGCGCCAATATCAAAATCAAATGCCGGAATAAAAGCGTGCATATTTTGTAAGCATAAAAGCGAACCATAATCTTCAATCGCATGATGAGTTGCGCCCATAACGCCGTAGCCATAACCGCCACCATTTCCAATCAAAGTTACTGGCAAATTATGCAGACAAATATCGTTGCGGATTTGTTCAAAAGGCCGCGCATAAATAAAAGGTGAAATGCTGTAACAAAAAACCGACAAACCAGTTTTAGCAATTCCAGCCGCTGTTGAAACCATGTTTTGTTCGGCAATTCCGGCATTTATAAAATGATCTTTCATAACTTCGCGCAGCGGTTCGAGCGCTTTAAAACCCAAATCTCCAGTTAAAAAAACAAAAGGTTTTTTGGCGAAAGCCTTAATCATTTCAGCGCAAAAAATTTCTCTCATAAATTTTCGATTTCCTTTTTTGCTTTGTTATAAAGTTCATCATTAAGCGGCAAATAATGCCATTGCATCTGGTTTTCCATAAATGAAATTCCGTGGCCTTTTATTGTTTTCATCAAAAAAATTTGCGGACGATTTGAAGCGCGAGAAAGTTTTTTTAAATCCGCTTCTTCATGACCATTAATTTCGGTAATTTCAAAACCCGTATTTCCCATTGAAATACGGGGTGGGGATCCCCGCAAAGCGGGGCGCGACTCGTGTCGCGTTTCCGTATCCCGAAGGGATAAAGGACTTTCAAAATTAAAAACGGCAAAAATTTCATGCAGTTTTTTTAAATTTAACGAAGCAATTTCTTCAGTAGTTCCAAAACCTTGCAAGCCGTTGCAATCAATAATTACGGTGACATTTTTTAGCTGCTGATGATTTAAAAAAACCAACGCTTCAAAATTACTGCCTTCTTGCCATTCGCCGTCGGACATTAAACAAAAAATTCGCCCTTCTTTTTTTTGTAATTTATTTCCTACAGACATCCCGCAAGCAAGCCCCAAGCCGTGCCCCAGACTTCCAGTGGCAAAAGGAATTTCCGCAATCCAGTTTGGTACCGGATGTCCGGCAAGTTTAGTTTGATCTTTATGAAAAGTTAAAAGTTGTTCATCAGAAATTTTTCCAACCGACCATAAAGCAATATAAAGCGCACCCGCAGCGTGACCTTTGGACAAAATAAAATGATCTTCTTTTTGCATGATATTGTGATGCAAATAAAGAATTGCATCAAGCGAAGAGAGGTTTCCGCCAATGTGACCAACTTTGGCTTCAAAATGCATTTTGAGCAATCGCAGGCGCGCTTGTTTTTGCAGCTCTGGGAATATCATTAAAAAATTTATTAAGATTTTGGACGCGTTTTTTTAAAACTATTTAGACATGTCAGACTTTCAATAAAGAATGATATTCTAAAAACAAAAAATTGATTGCAGTTTTTTTAACTAAATCTGCTTTATGAGATCGCTTAAAAAAAATCTTAAATAATTTTTTCAGGAAATTTAGTTGATTTTATCCCCGCAAAACGAAGCGGTAAAAATTTCTAATGAAGTGGCGGCAGTTTTAGTTTTATTGCTTTTTTTGTGTTAATCTTGGCATAAATACTTCTGTAAATTTTTTTAGTTGGGCAATTTTACAGAATGTCAGATTGAGTTTCGATTTAAGAGTTTGTTGAAACGGTTCGCTTTTGTTGAGCCTTTTCAACCGCGTTTTAGCATAAAGGCAAGAAGATTGGTGGAGCTAACGAGAGTCGAACTCGTGACCTCTTGCATGCCATGCAAGCGCGCTACCAACTGCGCTATAGCCCCAAAATAAAAAACGCTTCGTTGCTTTTTTCGCTTCGCTCAAAGACAACTCGCGACTGGGCTTTTTTGCTTTCGCTCTCAAGCCCGTTCTCACTAAAAACGACCGTTGAGGTCGTTTTCTTAACGTTTGAACCTGCGCTATAGCCACAAAATAAAAAACGCTTCATTGCTTTTTTCGCTTCGCTCAAAGACAACTCGCGACTGGGCTTTTTCGCTTT
>CANEUK010000109.1 GCA_947441695.1 Rickettsiales bacterium | reverse complement strand
TATCTCTTGATAGTGATAACGAAGTATTTTTGAGGAAAAATTGCGACTGAAAATGTAAGCTGTATCAAGTGATACAGCGTCATTTTCTGAACAAATTTTTACCAAAAAGACAAAGTTAGCACTATCAAGAGATAGATGTTTTGGTATAGTTATTCAAATTTGAATTTGGTCGAACTTGGGTTAATTTTAAATTGCTTTATGCGCGCAAGTAAATTGGCGCATTCGCAACCATTTTTATCATCTTTTTTTGCGGGTTTGTTCAAATTTTACCCGCAAGCTTTGGCGGCAATATCTTTTCTTACAAAACCGTCTTTCCAGTCAATCAAATCAACGGCTTCATAAGCTTTTTGGCGAGCTTGTTCAAAAGAGTTTGCTTGGGCTACAACATTTAAAACTCTGCCGCCATTGGCAAAAATTTTTTCATCTTTTTTGATTGTTCCAGCGTGCAAAATTTTTATGTCGGCAATTTTTTGGGCTTTATCTAAATTTTTGATTTCGCTGCCTTTTTGATGGTTTTGAGGATATCCATTGGCGCAAATTACCACGCAAACTAGTTTTTTTTCTTCGTCAAATTCTAATGAAATCTTATCCAGATTTTTGTCAATTGCCGCCTCGATTAAATCAACAAAATCTGACTTAATTCTTGGCAAAATAACCTGCGTTTCGGGGTCGCCAAAGCGGGCGTTAAATTCTAAAAGTTTAATTCCTTTTGAACCAAACATTAAGCCAGCAAATAAAATGCCAGAAAATGGCGCGCCAGATTTTTCTAAGCCGCTTAAGGTTGGTTTGATTATTTTTTCGATAATTTCAATTTCTTGTTTTTGGTTGATAAAAGGCGAGGGCGCAAAAGTTCCCATTCCGCCAGTGTTTAAGCCAGTTTCGTTTTCGCCAACTTTTTTGTGATCATGGGCAAAACCAAGCGGAATAAAGTTTTTACCATCGCAGATTACAAAATAACTGGCTTCGAAGCCGTCTAAAAACTCTTCGATAATAATTTTTTTGCTCGCTTCGCCAAATTTTCCCAAGAAAAATTCGGTTAAGTTTTTTTCTAATTCTTCTAAATTTTGTGCAATTACCACGCCTTTGCCAGAAGCCAATCCATCAGCTTTTAACACACATGGAAATCCAAGTTTTTTGGCAAATTCAACTGCCGATTTTTCTTCAAAAAAAACCTGATAAGCGGCGGTTGGAACGTTATTTTCGACCGCAATTTTTTTCATAAAAATTTTTGAACCCTCAAGTTGCGCCGCTTTTTTGGAAGGCCCAAAAGCGCGAATTCCTGCTTTTTGTAAATCATCAACTAAGCCAGCAACCAAAGGCTGTTCTGGTCCAACAAAAACAAAATCAATTTTTTGAGATTGACAAAATTCGATAATTTTTTGGTGATTAGAAATTTCTATTTCAAAATTAGTTTCATAATTTTTGGCAATTTCGGCAATTTCTAAAATTCCAGCATTTCCAGGTAGGGCAAAAATTTTAGTTGGTTGCGATGATTTTTTAAATTGTTGACAAATGGCGTGTTCTCTGCCTCCGGAACCGATTACTAAAATTTTTTTCATGAATTTGATTTAAGATTTTTTAATTTAAAAAAAGCAGTTTAGATTTTCGAAAATAATTTCTTTAATTTCTAATTTTAATTTCCCAATTTCAACTCCAATGAGCCTAAAAGAACATACCGTTAAATCTTACGATAAAGACTTGCAATCAATTGCACAAACGCTTGATGAAATGTCAGAATTAGTTTTGATGTCAATTGACATGGTTGCCGAAACTATAAAACACGGGCATGAAAGTTTTTTAGAAAAAATCACTAGTCACGACTACAAAATTAACTCTCTTGATTGTTTGGTTGAAAGAAAAATTACCACAATGTTGGCGCTGCGTCAGCCAATGGCGGTTGATTTGCGTTATATTGTTTCGGCACTAAAAGTTTCTTCAAACCTAGAAAGAGTTGGCGATCAGGCAAAAAGTATTATCAAAAAAATTGATCGCCTTACCAACAAACAATTCGATACCAATGTTAGAAAATCGCTGCTCGAAATGGTTGAATTGTCAAAAGTTATGGTTCGAAGCTCGGTTCAAGCCTTTAACGATCAAGATTTAAAAAAAGCTGACGAAGTTTTAAAAGAAGATGACGAAATTGACGAGATTTACAGCGGACTTTTTTCTATTTTAGAAGGAGAAAATTTTAGCAGACAACAAGCCGAAAAAATCATTAATATTTTATTTATCGCCAAAAGCTTTGAAAGATTGGCAGATCATTCAACCAATATTGCCGAAATTACTAAATACGTAACAACCGGCGAAACCAAATAAACATGCAAACGCGCGAAGAAAAAAAAGATTCAGGGCAAATTGCCAAAAAAGATAATAAAGATTTGCTTGGTTTTGCTACAAATTTTCCTAAAGAAAAAATGCAGCGAAAGCCCGATTGGATTCGCGTTAAAGCGCCTCAATCGAAAGGCTATTTTGAAACTAAAGAATTGCTTGACCAAAAAAAATTACACACGGTTTGTCAAGAAGCAGCTTGTCCAAACATTGGCGAGTGTTGGGCGCAAAAGCATGCCACGGTTATGATTTTAGGTTCTGTTTGCACGCGAGCTTGTTCTTTTTGCAACATAGAAACCGGCAAGCCAGATTTGGTTAATGAACACGAGCCAGAAAATGTTGGCGACGTGGCAAAAGTTTCGGGTTTAAAACATATTGTAATTACGTCGGTTGACCGCGACGACTTGTCAGACGGCGGTGCCAGTCAATTTGTAAAATGCATTGAAAATGTGCGCCTTAAGTCACCAAAAACTACGATTGAAATTTTAACTCCAGATTTTTTACGCAAAAATGGCGCGCTTGAAAAAGTTGTCGCCGCCAAGCCCGACGTTTTTAATCACAATATCGAAACCGTTCCGGGTCTTTACACCAATATTCGCCCAGGCGCACGCTATTTTCATTCGCTTTGGCTTTTAAAACGCGTAAAAGAAATTGACCCGACAATGTTTACTAAATCTGGTTTGATGGTTGGTTTGGGCGAAACCAAAGAACAAGTTTTGCAAGTGATGGATGATATGCGCTGCGCCGATATCGATTTTTTAACAATTGGGCAATATTTGCGCCCAACTTTGCGACACGCGCCGGTTGAACGTTATGTTCATCCTGACGAGTTCGAATTTTACAAAAAAATGGCTTACAACAAAGGCTTTTTAATGGTGGCAGCAAGCCCGCTGACTCGCTCTTCGTATCACGCTGGTGAAGACTTTGCCATCATGCAAAAACAAAGAGCCAAACTTTGTTAAAAACAAACGATTTCACAAAACAAATACCAAAAATGGCCAATAAAATTCTGCTTTAAAATTTTGACAAAAAATTTATTGAATATTTTTTTTGAACCCACAAGAAAGTTAAACAAACAAACTAAAACAATCTTTTTACTAGGGTTTTGAATTGCGCGCGCAATCAGGCAAAAAAACTTTTTTTTCTTAAAAAAACTATTTGTAGATCTTTTTTTATGCCGGAATTAGTAATCAGAGAAGAAAACTTAATTACTCAAGCCGATGGAACAAAGGCTTTGCCAGAAATACCAGCTGGTACTACGAATCTTTATCTTTATCTCTATTCCTGCCCCAGCCTAACATCTTTGCCGAACCTACCAGCTAGTCTTGAGAATTTAAATCTTACTTCTTGCCCCAGCCTAACATCTTTGCCGAACCTACCAGATAGTCTTGAGACTTTAAATCTTAGAAACTGCGTTAGCCTAGAATCTTTACCGCAAAACCTTCCAGCTAGTCTTAGGAAATTAAATCTTAGTGGTTGCAAAAACCTAAAATCTTATCCAGAAATCCTACCAGCTAGTCTTAATGTTTTAGATATTTCTTACTGCGAAAGCCTAACATCTTTACCAGAATTACCAGATAGTCTTGAGAATTTAAATCTTACTAATTGCACCAACCTAACATCTTTACCAGTAACTCTACCAAATAGTCTTAAGACTTTAAATCTTACTTCTTGCACCAACCTAACATCTTTACCAAAATTACCAGCTAGTCTTGAGAATTTAAATCTTACTGATTGCACCAACCTGACATCTTTACCAGAATTACCAGCTAGTCTTGAGACTTTAAATCTTACTACTTGCACCAACCTGACATCTTTACCAGAATTACCAGCCAGTCTTAGGGAATTATATCTTTCTGACTGCACCAACCTAACATCTTTACCAGAATTACCAGATAGTCTTGAGAATTTAGATATTTTTTCCTGCAACGGCCTAACATCTTTACCAGTATTTCCAACTGGGATTATTCGTTTAAATCTTGGTAGTCGCAAAAACCTAAAATCTTTACCAGAAATCCTACCAGCTAGTCTTAAGGAGTTATATCTTAGTTCCTCGACCAGCCTAACATCTTTGCCAGAATTACCAACTGGGATTACTCGTTTAAATCTTAGGTTATGCACCAACCTAACATCTTTACCAGAATTACCAGCTAGTCTTAGGGAATTATATCTTTCTGGCTGCGACAACCTTCAAGCAACACCAAAACTATTATCAAATCTTGAGTCTTTAGAAAGAAGTGGTTGCCAAGTTACTTATCCCCTACATTTTAATTTTGATTCGCAAGCGAAAAAAGCTAAAGAAAAACTAGAAGCTGCAATTGAAAGCTACATGAACCCAAGCAATAGCGAATCGGTCAATGAATCAAATAGTTCATCAAGCAGCTCTTTAAAACTCTCTTCAAGCAGTTCATCAAATGGCGCACCAAAACCAAGACCCGCTGCAATCAAAACTCTGTTGCATCGGTTTTTAACCGAAAGCGTTGGTCAGCGCGGCAGTTCGCAAGCAACAAATTCTAGGCAAGCTTTGCCAGAGTTGGTTGCAGCTACCACCCCAGTTTTAGATGCTTTTACAAAAAATCCCAATCACTTAGAAATAGCAGAAGAAATTGCAAAACGATTTTTAGATGGTTGCGTAAACCAACCAGTTGCGGGCTGGTCGGAAATATCGGCTATTACGTCAATTGCTATGGCTCCAGAAATAGCTGACAAAATTGCCGCAACCAAACATTTAAGAGCGTTAGAAGTAGTGACCAATTATGTTGCCACTTTTCCAGGGAAAAAAATAGGTCAAGAAGTAGAAGTTGAAG
>CANEUK010000108.1 GCA_947441695.1 Rickettsiales bacterium | reverse complement strand
TGGAGTAACGTTTGTTTTTTCTGTTGAATCGAGCAAGGTAATGTCTGATCAAATGAGTTCTTGGATTCAACCAAAAAAGTCTCTGCTTTTGTTACCAAATGCCTTTTGGCAATTTGTAATCTTTTTAAAAAAGCGATTCTTTCGCCTTCTTCAAGCAGAAATCCGAAAGAATCTTTGTCGATGATAATTTTCTTTTTTTTGAGACTTTGTGAGGGAGAAATTGAAGATTGAAATGCGTCATTTTCTAAAGCGCCAGCCGGATTAAAACTACTTGACGGCGAAACTGCCGCCGCTTGGTTTTTTGTTAAAAATAAGAAACCGGGTAAATATATTTGGTCTTCTAGGATATAGCTTTGCTCTTTGTTGAAATTTTTCATTTTAAATAGTTTTTAAAGTTGCGATAAATCACGATTTTTTTTGCCCAAAATTATTTCTATGCCAAAGCCATTCAAACTTAAGCGAATCTTCATTTAATCACTTGAAATTTTTTGGTGATTTTTTGCAAGTAGAATGCCTTGAACTTGGCCGAGTTTTTCAAAAAATGTTTTTATGCTACGTTGGAACTCTGCAAAATTGGCTGTAGTTAGGAGTTATATATCTAATCAAATTCAACTTATAGTCGAATTTGGCAACCTTTAATTGCTGCGCACCGAATGAATTGAAGCATTCGTGACAGATTTTTGGTTTTCATAAAATCGGGTACCTTTAATTCGTTTTTGGCATATATCGAAGGAACCTCTAAAAAAAACCCAAAAATCCCAAATCATTCAACTAAGGTTTTTTAGAATTTTGGAAAATTACTTAGTTTTTTGTCGTAATTTTTTTAAAATTAGCTGACATTTTAGCTGATTTTGTTATTTTTGTAATTCTATGTATCTAATTGTAGTTCTAAGGCGCAACTATCACTTGTTTAGTGTTATTGTTGTGTTGTCAGAATTAGCATTAAGTTGTTGTAAAAGTTATTTGTGAATCATGAACAAGTTGGATAATTCAAATAGAATTGAGCTGAACTATATTTTTCTTTAGTCAGCGATATCTGACTTTGCGGTAGTTTAAAATGGATTTTATTACTTTGAAAAAGTTGTTTAACTTTTGATCTTGTGGCGATGTTGTGAAAAACCTAACTTTCGCTTCAAATTTTGTTGTAAGTTTTTTTTAGCTCCTCACTTAGTTTCGCAACCACTGACTTCATAAAAAAATAAACTGCCTAAAAATTTTTCACAAAAGCGCAATTTACGACTGCGCTACAAGTGATATTTTAATTCTTTTTGAAGATTTTATGAAAAGAATTTAGTGATTTTTAGGTTAGTTGGTAAGTTTTTTTTAGAGTGTTCCTAAAAACCAAAACCTGCACAAAAAAACTATTGCAATATATCTTTACGGTTTTTTAATTATCGAAGTTCTCTATATATTATAGAGATGATTTGGCTGATTTTACTGTTTAAAAATGCTATAAATTTTCTTTTTTTATGTCCAAAACAACAAAAGAAATACTGGGTCTCATAAAGCTTCAAGTTCCTTCTGGAAAAGCAAATCCTTCTCCTCCCATTGGACCAGCCTTAGGACAAAAAGGACTTAATATAATGGAATTTTGCAAGCAGTTTAATGCCCTAAAATTTGATTATGAGTTAGGGACTCCAATTCCAGTAATCATAACTGCATACAAAGATAAGAGCTTTGTTTTTTCAACAAAAAATCCTCCCGTATCTTATTTAATCATGAAGAAAATCGGTATAACGAAAGGATCAAAAACCCCCGGAAAAGAATATATTTCCAAGATAAGTTTATCACAAATCAAAGATGTTGCTCAGCAAAAAATTGTAGACATGAACTCCATGAATTTAGAAAGCTGTTGCAAGATGGTTAGAGGATCAGCTCTTTCTATGGGTTTGGAAATAGTAGAATAAATTAGCTCACTCACAAATATAATGAAAAATAAAATGTTACAAAAAGATGTTGTTAAAACAAAAGAATGCTACTCGTTCGACACTATAGATCTTGCAATTAAAAAAGCCAAAGAGCTATCGATCACAAAAAACTTAAAATTCAAAGAATCTGTCGATGTAGCTATTAACCTTAACTTGGGATCTAAGCAATCCATCAAGGGCTCGGTAATTCTTCCCAACGGATCTGGCAAGACTTCAAGAATCATTGTTTTGACAGAAAGTGAGGAGCAACAAAAACTAGCTATTGAGGCAGGAGCAATAATGTCTGGAATGGATGATCTAGTTTTAAAGATAGAAGAAGGGTTTATAGATTTCGACTACTGTATAGCAACGCACGACGCAATGCACAAAATTAGCAGACTTGCAAAAAAACTGGGACCCCGCGGCTTAATGCCAAGTCAAAAAAATGGAACAATAACAAACGAAGTCACAAAATCTGTATCGGAATTCTTGGGAGGTAAAGTCAGTTTTAAAAGTGATAAATCTGGAATTGTACACTGTTTAGTTGGCAAGTCTGAATTTGATGAAGCATCTTTGACCGAGAATGTATTAGCTGTTATAAAAGTAGTAAAGGATCTAAAACCAGATAATTTAAAGGGCAGACTTATAAAGAGTTTGTATCTGAAAACTACAATGGGATCATCGATAAAAGTTTCCTCAGATTCCTTGTAAAAAACTAGAAAAAATTAAAATACTGCAAAAAATGAACAAAAGTCAAAAATCAGACACCATAATGCTGCTAAAAAAAAGCCTTGCAGAAAGCCCTTCTATTTTAATCGTTCACTACCGAGGAATGAATTGCAAACAAATTCATGACATGAGAGTGATTCTAAAAAAAAACCAGTGCGATATAAAGATAGTAAAAAATACATTGGCGAAGCTAGCTCTAAAAAATACTAATCTAGAGGTTTTGGCTCCATATTTAAATGGACCCACAGCAATTGCTCATTCTCAAGACATAATTTCTTTATCAAAAGTTCTATCGGATATATCAAAAAAAGATAATTTTCTAAAAATAGTAATTGGTCACTTCAACGGATCTTTAGTTGGCGAATCTAAAATTGAAAGCATATCAAAATTAGGATCAGTTAATGAATTGAGATCATCTTTTATTGGAGTTCTCAAGTATAATCAGTCTAACTTCACAAGGATCCTCTCTGCCCCTAGTGAAGGGTTAGCAACATTTAAAAGTAATTCGTAACTAATTTAATTAACAATCAATCGATAAATGGGTAAAAAAATGTCAGACAATATAGAAAAGCTATCAGAAACTCTATCTTCACTAACGGTATTGGAGCTTGCGGACCTGAGTAAAAAATTGGAAGAGATATGGGGCGTATCAGCTTTATCTTTTTCAGCTCCGTCCTCTAATTCTAACACAATTGTAGCGGAAGAATTAAAGGATAAATTTGAAGTTGTTTTAGTATCAATCGGAGATAATAAAATAAATGTGATTAAAGAAGTTAGAGCAATTACTGGGCTCGGGCTAAAAGAAGCTAAAGATCTCGTTGAAGCCGCTCCGAAAACAATCAAATCAGATACTTCTACCTCTGAAGCCGAAGAGATAAAAAAGAAACTAGAGTCTGTAGGTGCCAAAGTTGATTTAAGATAACTGGGTTTGTTATTTACAAGTTCGAACTTGCTTAAAAAGCAAAAATAGCTAGCTTTGCTATCTCAAATTAGAATACAAAAAGGTAAATAGATGATTCAAATTCGTAACTTTGATCGAGTTCTCTTTAGAAAAAGCTTTAGCAGTGGTATTGACAAAGACTCAATCCCTAACCTAATCTCCCTGCAAATAGAATCTTATAAAAATTTTTTGCAGAATGGTCTTCAACAAGAAAATCGTAAAAATACTGGAATTCAATCGGTATTTAATACATTTTTCCCTATATCTGATTCCTCTGGAAGAATGACAATAGAGTTTATTAGCTATTCTTTGAGTCAGCCAAAAAACGAATCTCATGAGTGTCTGTCAACTGGTAAAACCTTTTCCTCTTCTCTTAGAGCCCAACTAAGATTGGTGTTGTGGCATCAAGAAGAGGGTAGTGAAGTTAGAGAAATTAGATCGATAAAGGAACAAGAAGTTTACCTTTGCGAGATTCCTTTGATGACAAAAACAGGAAGCTTTGTAATTAACGGAGCGGAGAGGGTTGTAGTTTCCCAAATGCGTAGGGCACCAGGTGTATTTTTTGATAGCGAAAATGTAAAGCTTTCAGGTTCTAAGTCTTATACAGCTAAAATAATCCCTCACGTCGGATCTTGGCTGGACTTTGAATTCGATAGTAAAGATATATTGTATTTTCGTGTTGATAAGAAAAGAAAAATACCAGCATCTTCCCTTCTTCGTGCCATGGGCATGAATTCCGAATCAATAATTAGTTCATTTTATTTACCCAGCGAAGCAACTCTAACAAAAAAAGGTTGGGCACTAAAATTTGATCCAGAAGCCCTAATTGGGAAAAAAATCCCATATGACTTAATATGCGCTGAAACTGGTGATTTAAAAATTAAAGAAGGAACCAAGCTAAATAAAAAAATTTCTGACAAACTGCTATCAGAAAAATTCAGCCACTACTTACTAACCGATGAAGTTCTCCTTGGATATGTAATTTCCCAAGACTTGGTTGAATCCGACACTGGAGAGTTACTTTTAGAAGCTGGGAGTATTTTAACATCAGAAAGCTTAGAAATCTTGCAGAAACTGAGTTTTAAAAAAATTTCAGTGGTAAATCCGAGCAAGTCCGATATGGGTCCATATCTATACAATACTCTTCTTGTGGATAAAAATCAAAATCAAAAGGATTCTTTGTTCGATATATACAAAGCTATAAGGCTGGGAGAATCCCCATCATCTCTAGAAGTTGCCAAAAATTATTTTGAAAACTTATTCTTCTCTGATTCTAGATATAACTTGTCAGATGTTGGTAGAATGAAGATGAATCATCGCTTAAATCTAAGCGTAAAAAAAGATAAATTGTTTTTGACTAGTGGCGATATTGAGCAAACAATTAGAATTCTGTGCTTAATTAAACATAATGATCTAAAAACAGATGATATAGATAACCTTGCAAATCGTCGTGTTCGTGCTGTTGGAGAGCTGATAGAAAATCAACTTCGTATAGGCATGTCTCGTATTGAAAAATCAATAATTGAAAAAATGAATTCTGTTGAGGCTGATACAATAATGCCTCAGAGTCTAATTAATTC
>CANEUK010000107.1 GCA_947441695.1 Rickettsiales bacterium | reverse complement strand
CAAGATAATTCGAGCAAAAATCCGAATGAATCGAATGATAAAAAAACACGAATACGCTAACAATTTTCCAATGCAAAATCAGTTCTACCTAACGCAAAAACTGCCGCCTTATATTTTTGCGGCGATGTATAAACTCAAAACCGAAGCCTCAGCGCGCGGTGTTGAAATTATTGATTTTGGCATGGGAAATCCAGATTCGGCGCCGCCGCAATTTGTAATTGACCGCCTTTGCGAATTAACCCGCAACGGCAGTTTGTTTGGTTATTCGGTGACGGGCGGAATTGAAGTTTTAAAAAAAGCAGTTTGCGCTTATTACAAACGTCGCTTCGCAGTTGAACTTGATTATGCCAGCGAAAGCTTGGTTACAATTGGTGCCAAAGAAGGAATTGCGTCTTTGGCAACCGCCATTTCTGATGCCGAAAATTACATTGTGGTTCCTTCTCCAGCTTATCCAATTCACACTTTTGCTTTTCAGATTGCCAAAGGAAATTTAGTGCAAATTCCAGCAATTAGTTCGCAAGATTTTTTACGCGATTTTAAAAAATTGGTCGAAGAAAAAGTCGCCAAAAACGAGAAAAAACCGATGGCGGTAATTGTCAGTTATCCTTGCAATCCAACAGGCGAAATTGTCGGTTTAGATTTTTATCAAGAGTTGGTTGATTTTTGTAAAAAACACCAAATCTACATCATTTCCGATATCGCTTACTGCGAACTTTATTTTAACGAAAAAGACAAACCGCATTCGATCCTTGAAATTGCTGGCGCCAAAGATGTGGCAATTGAATTTACTTCCGTTTCCAAAAGTTATTCCATGGCGGGTTGCCGCGTTGGTTTTGCGGTGGGAAACCAAAATTTAATTTCGGCACTTTATAAAATTAAATCTTATCTCGATTACGGTTCTTTCAACCCGCTACAAATGGTTGCGGCGGAAGCTTTGTCGCAAAAAAGCGACGAATATTTAAAAGAGCTGCGTCAAAAATATAAATCACGCGGTGAGTTTTTGGTTGATCTTTTGCAAAAAGAATTGGGCTGGCACGTTGAAAAACCTAAAGCCAGCATGTTTATTTGGACAAAATTGCCGACACAATTTTCTAACTTAACTTCTTTTGAATTTTGCAAAAAAATGATCGCAGAAACTGGCGTTGTAATGTCGCCCGGAAGCTCGTTTGGCGATAATGGCGAAGGTTTTGTAAGATTTTCTCTGATTCATAATGAAGAGAATATGAAAAAAGCGGTTAATGCTTTGAAAAAGGTTTTTTCGTGATCAATTTTAAAATTCTTACATTATTCCCCGAATTATTCCCCGGGCCGCTTGCGGCTTCAATTACAGGCGTTGCTTTAGAAAAAAAATTATGGTCGCTTGAAGCAATTAACATTCGCGATTTTGCCAAAGACGAAAGAAAAACGGTTGACGACACGCCTTACGGCGGCGGTGCTGGAATGGTTTTAAAAGCTGATATTTTAGCCGACGCAATTGAAAAAAATCTTCAACCAGAATCAAAAATTTTCTATTTATCGCCACGCGGAAAAACCTTAACCCAAAAAAAAGCTCGTGAATTAGCCCAAGAAAAAGAAATAATTTTACTTTGCGGACGCTATGAAGGCGTTGATCAACGCGTTCTCGACGAATTTACAATCGAAGAAATTTCGATCGGAGATTATGTTTTAAGTGGCGGCGAACTGGCGGCTTTTGTTGTGATTGACGCAATTTTACGAAATGTTGACGGCGTTTTGGGTGCGGACGAATCTTTGGCTGAAGAATCTTTTGGTTCAAAAGAAAATTTAGAATATGAAAACTTGCTTGAATATCCCCATTTTACAAGGCCTGCAAAATGGCGTGGGCGCGAGGTTCCAGAAGTTTTAACTTCGGGACATCACAAAAAAATTAACGAATGGCGCAAAGAGCGTGCGATTGAAATTACTAAAAAAAATCGTCCCGATCTTTATCAAAAATTTTTGGATAAAAAATAATGCCAAAAATTATTGCCACTAAAGAAATTTTTATTGAAGAAATCTGCGTTAAATTGCTGCAAAAAAAGATGAAAAACATCCATCTAAAAATCTGCGCCCCGCACGGCGAAGTCAGAGTTTCGGCACCTTTGCGAGTTAGTTTAGTTCAAATAAAAAAATTCGTCAGCTCAAAAATCGATTGGATAAAAACCAAACAAATTGAAGTAAAAAATCGCAAAATCGCGCCTTTGCCCAAATTTATTTCGGGCGAAAAACACTTTTTTTTAGGAAAAGAATTTGAGCTGCAAATATTTGAAAAAAGCAAAAAAAACGAGGTTTTAATCAAGCAAAATTCTCTTGAAATACACTTAAAAAACCCAGCAAATCAGGCTAAATTAGAAAAAATAATCGAAAATTTTTATCGCGGCGAATTGCTAAAAATATCGCCGAGCATAATTTTTAAATACGAGCAAAAAATTAATAAAAAAATCAGCAAATTTGGCGTTAAAAAAATGAAAACGCGCTGGGGAAGTTGCAATCCAAGGCATCGCCGAATTTGGCTAAGTTTAGAATTAGCTAAAAAACCAATCGAATGTTTAGAATTTATTATAGCTCACGAAATGGCGCATTTATTGCAAGCAAATCACAGCAAAAAATTTTACGCCGTGTTAGACGCTATTTTGCCCGAGTGGCGAATTGCCAATTCAGTTTTAAAACCCAGCAAACGCGCTTTGTAAAAACTTGAAGGAATTGTTTTTGTTTTTTTAAATTATTTTCTTTTGCGCCCAAGCAAAAGTAGAAGGGCGCAATTTGAAGTTTGACTCTAATTCTTGGTTTAGAGTTCAATTTTAAGGCGTAATTAAAAAAGCGACCCAGTTTTTTAATTATGCCTTAAATTAAGTTGAATTTGATTAAGCGTTTTTAAATTTTAAAAAATCGCTAAATAGGTCTTGGTTTTCTTACTTCTCTAGTTTCTCGATTTCTGTTTTGAAGATTATTGTTTTGAGGATTATTGTTTCTATTCAATCTTTTATTGTCGTTTCTTGATTTTCGGGCTGGCTTTCTAAATAAAATTTTTCTTTCAACCGAAGTAACCAAAAGTCCAAAGGCAATAATTACAAGGTTTAAAATAAAAATTTTTAACGCCAAAGCTCTTTCTCCGTCTTGCGCCAAATCATAAACCAAATGAATCAAAGCTAAATTATAGGTTAGTCCGCAAATTTGTCCTAAACGAAAAGTTATTGTGGTTGATTTGGTATATTTATCTTGCCATTTATGGCGGTAATCTTGCTCTTTTTTGATTAGATTTAGGGGCGAAATTGAAGAATTTTCTTCTTTGTCTGATTGAGAATCGTTGCGTGTTTTATGTCTATTTTCGTTCATTTTGTTTTTGTTTAAAATTTGCCAGCTCTTCATCCGATTTTAGTTCACGCTTATCTTGTTCAAGTCCGTAGCTATTTTCAGCAAAAGGAAATTCTTTTATTTTTCCTAAGGCAAAAGTTGGAACCGATACAAATCCAGCAATGAATCTGCGCACATATTTTAAAGCAAGGCGCGTTGATTTGATGAGTGACACGAGTTTTTTTGATAAAAATTAAAAATTATTTTGGATTTTTTTTGGGGTGGTTGTTAATTGGCGCGCTTAGATAATTTCAAGGGTTTTAAATGCAAAAGAAATTTTTTGAATCAAGTTAGATTTTGAGTCAAATTTGGTTAATTTTGAATTGTTCTTGCGAGCCATTGAATTAAGAAAAATTAACTTTTTTCAATTGGGTTTGGTTTTAGTTCTACCGAACTGGTTTGGTTTTGGCGGAATTTTTGTAATTTTTTTGCCAAAACTTCGTCAAATAAAGCCAAAATTGCAATTGCCAAAAGCGCGGCATTTTTGGCGCCAGCTTCGCCAATTGCCAAACAACCAACCGGAATTCCAGCCGGCATTTGAGCAATTGACAAAAGCGAATCCAAGCCTTTAAGCGCGCGGCTTTCAACTGGAACGCCCAAAACTGGTAAATCGGTTATTGCGGCCGCCATTCCCGGCAAATGCGCCGCGCCGCCAGCGCCAGCAATGATTATTTTTACGCCATTTTTTTTTGCCGATTCGCAAAATTCATAAAGCCTTTTTGGCGTGCGATGCGCCGAAATTATCTTGGTTTCAAAATCCACGTCAAAATCTTCTAAAATTTTGCAAGCATGTTGCATGGTGGCAAAGTCAGATTTGCTGCCCATGATGATTGAAATTTTTGGATTTTGGCTTTGTTTTTTAGTCATTTTTTTTTGAGTAAAAGTAAGTTTTAGAGCAGCGCGTTTCTCAATTTCTTAAACCTTGTTGATGAGTGGAATTTGTAATTCCGTTCAATTATTCATGTCGCAATTTTTTAAATTTGAACTGAACTTGAGAACGTGGTTACAAAACCCCGTCCTGCTAAGGTTATAAAACCCAGTCCTGCAATGAGTCTCGCTAATTGCAATTTTGACTGCAGCTTGAGGCTATAAATTTTGATTGACCGTCATCACATTCTACGGTGCAAGATATTTTTGTTGTGTAACTTCCTCTACTTCCGTTAGAAGCTTTGCCTGTTTTGCAAGAACCTTCGACGTTGCATGTTTTTTGTTCATTGACTTTAAGGTTACCGGCGCAATTCAGAGCGCATTCAGCCGCTGAGGTACAAGAGTATTCTTCTAATCCGTAGCTGTAAGTGTTAAACTGATCCCATTTTAAATTAAAGCCATTTTTTTCAGCATTGCCAGTGCAACCTCTACAAGCATCGCAATCATTTGAAACTGACGACCAAATTCCATAATTACCGCAAGTTATGGAAGGTGCGGTTGAAGTTCGGTCGGTTGCGACTCTTTTGCCGCAGGTATTATCTCCAGCTGAATCGGTGGAGCCAGAGGCTAAAAGTTTTTTGCCATAACCAGTTTTGCAAGATAAGTTTATTTTTGTGTCCTTTGTGACTTGGCTATTTGCTGCGCCAGTATATTTGGCATTGCCAAATTCTTGGTCGGCTGCAATTGAGCAATAATAAATCTTGCAAGGTTCGCCCGCTTTTTTATTGAAATAGGTTTGGTCAATATTTTTGGTAGCATTTGCATATTGGCAAGTGTAGCTCGAAATATTCACGTCGTTTCCGTTAGTTCTGGTTTTGGAATAACTACTATCAATACATCCTGTTGCTGTTGCCTCGCCTCCATCTGAATCATTAATTGTTGCTCCGACATGCAATGAT
>CANEUK010000106.1 GCA_947441695.1 Rickettsiales bacterium | reverse complement strand
TCGGAAAATCAACGATCCAGCAGAATTTATAAATTGATTCATCAATTAATTTTAAATCATTTCCGAGCTTAATTCTTACAACACCTGCGATTTTCGCCGCTTCGGTTTTTTTGCCGCAAGAAAAGAAAACGGCGTCGCCATTTTTCAAGCCAGCGGTTTCTTTTAAGTTCGCTAATTTTTCGGCAGTTAAAAATTTGGCAATCGGGCCCTTTCCTTCACCATTTTCATCGAAAATAATATAAGCCAAACCTTTGGCGCCAAAGCTTTGCGCGTGTTCAATCATTTTATCAAAAAACGAACGCGGTTGCGCGGCGCATTTTGGCGCGGGAATGGCGCGGATAATTGCGCCTTGTTCAATTTGTTTGGCGAAAATTGAAAATTCTGAAGCCCTAAAAATTTCTGTGGCGTCGGAAATTTCAATCGGATTTCTCAAATCAGGCTTGTCGATGCCGTATTTAAGCATCGCGTCGTCATATTTGATGCGGATAAAATCTTCATCAGAAGTTTTTTTAACGCCAAATTTTTTGAAAATATTTTTTAAAACTGGTTCAATCGCGCCAAACACATCTTCTTGCGTGACGAACGACATTTCCATATCGAGCTGATAAAATTCTGGTGCGCGATCGGCGCGCAAATCTTCATCGCGAAAACAAGGCGCAATTTGAAAATAACGATCAAAACCCGCAACCATCAAAAGCTGCTTGAATTGCTGCGGCGCTTGCGGAAGTGCGTAAAATTTTCCGGGATGAAGTCGCGCTGGAACCAAATAATCGCGCGCGCCTTCGGGGCTTGATGCGGTTAAAATTGGCGTTTGAATTTCAAGAAAACCTTGCGCCGTCATTTCAGCGCGGATGCTTGAAATTACTTGGCTGCGAAGGACAATATTTTTGTGAGTTTTTTGCGTGCGAAGATCCAAAAAGCGATATTTTAAACGCAATTCTTCAGGATAATTTTCGTCTTGCGCCGCGATTTGAAAGGGGATTTGTTCGGCGGCGGATTCGATATGCAATGATTTAATTATTACTTCAATTTCGCCAGTTGGAATTTTTGGATTTATGGCTTCAGTTGCGCGTGCGGCAACTTGACCTTCAATCGTTATTACTGATTCGAGTCTTAGTTTTGAAAAAAAATTTAAAAGAAGCTGAGGATTATACTCTTCAGAAAATCTGTTTTTTAAGTTAACTTCTTCTTCTTGCGTCAAATTTCCGCTTTGTGCTGATTTTATGCCACATACTAAATCTGGACTTAGTCTAAAGTCGGCAGGAATTATGTCTTCTATATCAACATCTAGCCCAGATGATATTTGCGGTAAGCTTGTTTGATTAATTAGAAGCTGCGTAATTCCAAAGTGATCGCGCAAATCGATAAAAATCAAACTGCCGTGATCGCGTTTTGAATGAACCCAACCTGAAAGTTTAACTGTTTGCCCAACTTGAGATTTATTAAGTTCCAAACAATTGTGCGTACGATATTTATGCTCAATCAAATTCGACTTATAGTCGAATTTGGGTAATTTTGAATTGCTGCTAGGCGAATGAATCGCCTCATCCGCAATAGATTTTTGGGTTTTATTAAGGTCGGTATTTTCAATTGGTTTGAGTATATGCATAATTTAAAACAAAAAAAATCGGACGATTTTCGTCCGACTAAAAAATAAAATTTATTGCGGATATTAAAAAATTTCATCCGACTAAAAAATAAATTTATTGCGGATGCGGCGATTTATTCGCTGCGAAGCAATTCAAAACTTCCTAAATTTGAACTTTAGTTCAAATTTAATTTCAGAGTATCAGACGATTTTCGTCCGACTAAAAATAAAACTTATTGCGGGTGCAGCAATTCATTCGCTGCGAAGCAATTCAAAACTTCCTAAATTTGAACTTTAGTTCAAATTTAATTTCAGAGTAATTTTATTGCGGATGCGACGATTCACTCGTCGCGAAGCAATTCAAATCAAACCTAAATTTTAGCGAAGCTAAAATTTAATTCAGTACACATCATACGAGTTCGTGCCGCCATGATAATAGCGGTTGCGACACACGCTGCATTTTGAAGAGCGCGCAATAAAAAGTTCGATGGCTCGCGGTTCTGTTAAACAAATAAACCAGCCAATCATGTGAATACCCGGAAGCAAAATTAATAAGTAAAAAAACTTGCTGGTAATCACAAAAGCTAATAACGAAACAATGCCATTTAGGGCGGCAAAAGTATAACTCACGCCAAGCAACATTGGCGGTCTGGTTAAACCCAAAAACAAAGAATCTGTTCCAATTAAACCTGATGCCATAAATTTTAAAAAAGATTTTTACTTTGATATAATTAAACTGATTGAAGAAGTCGTTTTTTCTTAAAACAAAAAATCTATTGCAAAGCAGCGATTCGTTCACTGCGCAGCAATTCAAAAGTTGCCAAATTCGAATGTAAGTCAAATTTGATTAAGTATAAAAGATAGAAAGAATTGACAAAGTTAAGCCACGCGCATAAAAAGCGCGCACTTCAAAAAAGTCAACGCTCTTTCAATTCAAATTTTCCAATAACTCGAAAATTATTTAAAATTTTTTCAACTCTAAAACGTTTTTCAAAATCATGTCATTTCTTGCTTCAATACTTTCAAACATCAAACCTTCGCCAACCATTGCCGTTTCAATGAAAGCAGCTGAATTAAAAGCTGAAGGAAAAGACATTATTTCTCTTGGAATGGGCGAACCCGATTTTGACACGCCACAAAACATCAAAAACGCCGCAATTTTAGCAATAAACCAAGGCGACACCAAATATACGGCGGTTGACGGAACCTCGGCTTTAAAAAAAGCCATTATCCAAAAATTCAAACGCGAAAATAATTTAGACTACGAAGCCTCGCAAATCATTGTTTCAACTGGCGCAAAACAAGTTATTTTCAACGCGCTAATCGCCACAATAAATCCACAAGACGAAGTGATTATTCCAGCACCTTATTGGGTTTCTTATCCTGACATGGTTTTGTTGGCTGGCGGCAAGCCCGTGATTGTTGAAAGTAGTGAAAAAAATAATTTCAAAATTTCTGCCGCCGATTTAGAGGCAAAAATTACTCCAAAAACCAAATGGCTAATTTTAAATTCGCCAAGCAACCCAACTGGCGCATGCTATTCAAGCGACGAACTCAAAAAAATATCCAAAGTTTTATTGCGCCATAATCAAGTTAATATTATGGCAGACGACATCTACGAACATCTAATTTTTGACGATTTAAAATTTGCCACAATTGCCGAAATTGAACCAAAATTAAAAGAACGCACGCTTGTGGTAAATGGCGTTTCTAAAGCCTACGCCATGACTGGCTGGCGAATTGGCTATGGCGCGGGCGACAAAAACTTAATCAAAGCCATGTCAATGATTCAGTCGCAAAGCACCTCAAGCGCAAGTTCAATTTCTCAAGCAGCTTCGGTTGAGGCGCTAAACGGCGTGCAAGATTTTATCAAAAGCAACGCCAAACTTTTTCAAAATCGCCGCAATATGGTGGTTGAAATGTTGAACAAAATTGAAGGCATTAATTGCAACACTCCAAACGGCGCGTTTTATGTTTTTCCTAGTTGTAAAGGACTTTATGGCAAAAAAACGCCTTCTGGAAAAATAATTGAAAATGACAATGATTTTGCCAGCTATTTGCTTGAAGAAGCTTTGGTTGCCGTGGTTCCGGGCGTTGCTTTTGGCGCGCCGGATTTTTTTAGAATTTCTTACGCTGCTTCTGAACAATTTTTGCAAAATTCAATGCAAAGAATTGGTGATGCTTGCGCCAAATTAATATAAATTTTTATGCTTCTGGCTTTTGACATTGGCAATACCAACATTGTGATTGGGCTTTTTGAAAGCCAAAAACTCAAACATAAATGGCGTTTAGGTTCTGATAATAAAAAATCTGCCGACGACTACGCCATAGACATTATCGAGCTTTTACTCACCCAAAAAATTGACTGCCTAAAAATCAACGGCTGCATTATTGCTTCGGTTGTGCCGCAGCTTACTGGTCGGGTTTTAGAAGCGGTAAAAAAATTCACCAGCCAATCAATGACGGGCGAAATTTTAGTGGTTGGCGAAAGTGGCGTGAATCTCGAAATTGACATTCAAGTGAACAATAAAAACGAAGTTGGTTTTGACCGCCTAATCAACGCCATCGCGGGTTTTCAAAAATTTGGTGGCAATTTAATTATTGTCGATTTTGGCACCGCTACCACTTTTGACGTAGTTGGAAAAAACGGCGAATATTTAGGCGGCGCAATTGCTCCAGGAATTAATCTTTCGCTCAAAGCGTTGCACGATATGACCGCCCAATTGCCCAAAATTTCTTTAAAAGCGCAAAAAAACGTGATTGGCAAAACCACCATTGAGGCAATGAATTCGGGCGTTTTCTTTGGTTATATTTCGCTCGTTGAAGGAATGATTAAAAGAATTGAAGACGAACTTGGCACCAAAACCACCCGCATAATCACTGGCGGCTTGGCCGAAATTTTTAAACACAACCTAAACCAAACCATCAACCACTTTGAGCCAGACCTTACGCTTGAGGGATTGCTTGCGGTTCATAAAAAAAATTCAAAATGAAAGACATTCAAGAGCAAAATCTGATTTTACCAAATTTGTTTGGCTATGTTGTTAAAAATGAGATCAAAACAAACCAACAACCAAGCCCAACTAAACCAATTTTTAAACAAGAAAATTTTGCACTTTACAATTCAGATTGTTTGGCGGTTATGGCAAAATTTCCCGATAATTATGTGGATATGATTTTTGCCGATCCGCCATATATGCTATCAAACGACGGATTTTCTTGTCAAAATGGCATGATGGTTAGCGTCAACAAAGGAAAATGGGACAAATCAAAAGGTTTTGAAGAAGATTTAAAATTTCACGAAAATTGGCTTAGTCAGTGCAAAAGAATTTTAAAACCCGAAGGCACAATTTGGGTTAGCGGCACTTATCACTCAATTTATCAATGCGGATTTTTGCTACAAAAACTTGGCTATCATTTGTTAAACGACATTTCTTGGTTCAAACCTAATGCCTCTCCAAACTTGAGCTGTCGATTTTTTACCGCCTCGCACGAAACGGTTTTGTGGGCAAGAAAAGATAAAAAAGCCAAACATGTTTTTAACTACGAAAAAATGAAAAATGGCAATTTTCCTGAAGATCAAATCAAAAAGCCAAACCTACAAATGCGTAG